>CAVCFM010000176.1:2635-4482 GCA_963601305.1 bacterium
AATTCCCTTGCCGCTTTTAAACGTGCTGTGGAGGCAGGCTACGGCATCGAGCTCGATGTGCAGCTCTCTAAGGATAACATCCCGGTGGTCTTCCACGATGCCTCCCTTATGCGCATGTGTGGTGTAAATGGGCATGTATGGGAATACACCTTAGCCGAATTACAGCAGATGCACCTTGCCGGCTCCTCCGCCACGATCCCGACTTTTGCCGAGGCGCTTGCCGTCATCGACCGCAAGGTGCCCATCATTGTGGAATACAAGCTGGATGTCGCCCAGACAACGGTCTGTGAGCTTGGCAATGACCTGTTAAACGCCTACGGCGGTCCCTACTGCATCGAATGTTTCCACCCGCTGGCGCTCACCTGGTACCGCAGGAACCGCCCCGACATCGTCCGGGGACAGCTCTGTGAGGAATTCTGGCGGTTGAAAAAATATCGGAACAATCCACTGCTGTTTTTGCTCAGCCAGTTATTGACCAACGTTGCAACAAGACCTGATTTTATCGCCTACAACCACAAGCACGCCTTGAACCTGTCGCGGAGACTCTGCCGCAGATTCGGTGCCCTCTCCGTGGCATGGACGATTAAAAGCGAGGCGGAATACGAAGCCGTAAAAGACGATTTTGACTTGTTTATCTTCGACAGCTTTCTGCTAAAATAGGAAGCGGATTCCTTGGAACGAATAAGGGCGTGCGCAATGCGCACGCCCTAGTTTCGTCTTACTCTGTTTTTCTACAAAATCTTGGTTGTCCACTTGGAACAATCCCACACTTCATTTACAATATCCTGATAGAACTCCGGTTCATGACAGATTAAAAGCACGCTGCCCCGGTATTCCTGCAATGCCCGCTTTAACTCGTCCTTCGCGTCCACATCCAGATGGTTGGTAGGCTCGTCTAACAGCAGGATATTTGTGTCACGGTTCATCAGTTTGCAGAGCCTTACCTTCGCCTGCTCGCCACCGCTTAACACGCGCACCTGGCTTTCGATATGCTTTGTGGTCAGCCCGCATTTTGCCAGTGCGGAGCGCACCTCATACTGTGTGAATGCCGGGAATTCCTCCCAGATCTCCTCGATGCAGGTCCGCTTGTTCTCGCCCTTGATCTCCTGCTCAAAATAGCCGATCTCTAAGTTCTCGCCAAGCTCCACGCTTCCCTCAAGGGACGGGATCAGCCCTAAGATACTGCGCAGCAGGGTGGTCTTACCGATTCCGTTTGCGCCGACTAACGCCACTTTGTGTCCGCGCTCGAGCGAGATGGACAACGGCTTTGAGAGCGGCTCATCATAGCCGATCACTAAATCCTTTGTCTCAAAAATATATTTGCCCGGGGTCTTGCCCATCGGGAACCGGAACTCCGGCTTCGGACGCTCCGCTGCAAGCTCGATCACATCCATCTTGTCTAATTTTTTCTGACGGGACATCGCCATGTTACGGGTTGCCACCCTCGCCTTGTTTCTCGCCACAAAATCCTTTAGCTCACTGATTTCCTGCTGCTGTTTGCGGTATGCAGCCTCTAACTGCGATTTTTTTACCTCATAGACTTCCTTGAACTTATCATAATCACCCACATAGCGGTCAAGATGCTGATTTTCCATATGGTAAATGATATTGATGACACTGTTCAAAAACGGAATGTCATGGGAGATCAGGATAAACGCATTCTCATACTCCTGAAGGTATCTGGTCAGCCAGGCGATATGCTCGGCATCCAGATAGTTGGTCGGCTCGTCCAAAAGCAGGATATCCGGCTTTTCCAAAAGCAGCTTGGCAAGCAGTACCTTCATACGCTGTCCACCACTCAGATCGGTGACATCGTGGTCAAGTCCCAGTTCCAAAAGACCTAACGC
>CAVCFM010000177.1:0-8720 GCA_963601305.1 bacterium
ATCGAACTTCTCCTCGTAAGCCGGCATTGCAATATGTCCTACCATCACGGTAAGAGCACCCTCCTCGATCAGGCTCTTATAGATATCTCCATAGGAAGCGTCCCACTCCTCACAGCTTAAGGAGTTCACGGATGTCAAAAGATGCTGGTCCCTCTCATCCACGCCGTCTCCCGGGAAATGCTTGATCGATACCGCAAGGCCTTCTTCCCTGGCAGCCTTCATATATGCGGCACCCATTGCCTTTACGCGTTTTGCATCATCTCCGAAGGTACGCACATTCGTGATCGGGTTGCGGAAATTGTTGTCGATATCAACCACCGGTGCAAATGCCCAGTTGACGCCAACTACCGCACCCTCTGCACAGGAGACTTTTCCCAGCTGGTATGCACGCTCCACGTTATCGGTTGCTGCAACCAACATCTCCCTGCCGTAGTAGGTACCCTCCACAGCCGAGCCGGTACCGCCCATCTCAAGATTCGATGCAGTCAGCAGCGGCACCTTGCTGTATTTTTGTAAAATCCGGTGGCTCTCCTGTATCTCTGCTGCCTTTCCGTCGCGGTAAAGCACGCCACCGATATGTTTTGTCTCCACGAGCTGCTTTAATACCTGCTCGTCCATGGAGAACTCAATCGGGCAGAACAGCTGTCCGATCTTCTCCTCTAAGGACATCTCATCATAGGTATTTTCCACCCAGTCAATCGCTTTTTCGTCCAAATAAAATGGTTTTTCCTTGTAATCAACCATAGCCGCAACTCCTTTTCGTCATTTACAGTTTCAAAGAGAATTTCCCACTCTCTAATTTGTGGCGCATCGAGCCAATCTGGATCTCTGCCTCCACGCCTACCGGTACCATTCCCGCTATCTCATAGGCACCCTCTGCATTTTTCTTCCAGTGCAGCGCTGTCGTTCCGTATGGTGTCTCCACCGAACAGTCACTCTCCGTCAGCCCACAGTTAAAATCAGGTGCAAAGAGGATTCTGCGGTACCCGGCTTCTTTTTTCTGGATACCTCCGATATGACGGTAGATAAAATCGCCGACACATCCGAATGCATAGTGGTTATAAGAAGAGTCCGTAACGGTTCCGTCTTCTTTTACTGCCAGCCAGTTCTCCCACATCGTGGTCGCACCATTTTTTATCATATAAAGCCATGACGGCGCTTTTTCCTGGAACAACAGCTTATAAGCCACATCTGCCCTGTCATTGTCATAGAGTTCATCCAACAGATAGGATACCGATGCAAAACCGGTGTCAAGTCTGTCGCCATTTTCCTCGATCAGTCCCACTAATTTATTTAACACGTTCTGCTTTAAGGTTCCCTCGGTCACATCTGCTTTTAACACCATGACGTAGAGTCCCTGCAGCTTGCTTCCGCCGACCGTGCCATCTTCTGCCACGAACTCCTCGCGGACCGCCTGCTTAATCTTGCCGAGCAGCGTCTGGTACTCTGCTGCCGTCTCCATCTTACCGAGAGCCCGGCACACCTTGATATAGTAGGATACCGTGATCGCATAGAAGCAGCTGCCGACAACGGCTGCCGTCTCCTTTGTTCCGCGCTCCACACCATCCGGAAGTGCACGGAGACTTGGAATCAGCCAGTCACCAAAATGATACTGCTTCGTCCACAGGTATGGATTTCTGGCTTTCTGCTCCTCGGTAAAATTCTCATAGCCCTCCGGCTCTTTTGCAGCGCTCTCCTTAATGTAGGAAAGCCAGTTTGTCATCATCTCAAAATTATCGCTAAGAACTGCGATATCTCCGTAGGTCTCATAGAGATACCACGGAACCAGCACGCAGGCGTCTCCCCATGCTGCGGAAGAGTTGGAACCGCTCATCACACGCTGCGTCCGGTCCTGTTTCGGCAGGTTCGGCACAACAACCGGGATCTCACCCTCTGTGGTCTGCTCCGCTCTCACATTTGCAAGCCATGCCTGTAAAAAGTTATATAAGTCGTAATTAAAGCATCCTGTTTTCGTGTAAACCTGGATATCACCGGTCCAGCCCAGTTTTTCACGCTGCGGGCAATCCGTCGGAATGGAGAACATATTTGAGACTGTGCTCCACTCGATGGCATGCTGCAAGGCATTTAATCTTTCATCCGAGCAGGAAAAATTTCCGGTCTTTTCAATCGGTGTTCCGATCACAAGCGCTGTCGCTTTTCGGATCTGTTCTTTTTTTACACCGGTCACCCGCACATAGCGGAACCCGTGATAGGTAAACTGCGGCTCAAATACCTGCACACCGTCTTTGCAGACCAACACATCCTTCTGGTCTTTGTTGCGTCCTAAGATGTTGTTGCAGTAGTTTCCTTCTTTGTCGAGGACTTCGCCGTGCTCTAAGGTCAGCACCTCTCCTGCTGCCGCGTCTAATTCAATCCGGCACACACCTGCCATTACCTGTCCAAAATCAATGACCAGCTCGTTCTTCGGTGTATAGAAAATGCGCTCTGCCGGAAGTTCCTTTGTCACCGTCACTGCGTCAATCGGCTGACCAGTTAACTGTGAGGTCTCATATTCTACTTTTTTACAGGGAACAAACGGCTGCTCGCCATAGGTCAGATCCCACTTTTCTCCGATGGACATATCGGAGTAACGGATATAGCAGCTGCTGCTCTCAAACTGCTCATCGGAAGTGAGTACCTCCGTGGTGCCGTCCTCGTAGCAGATTTCCATCCGCATCAAAAATCCTAATTTATCGCCATAGTTACAGCTGTCTCCAGCCATGCCAAGCCGTCCGATCCACCATCCGTCGGCAAGCAGGACGCCAAGCGTATTGCTTCCGTCACGAAGCATCTTTGTCACATCGTAGGTCTGATAATAGAGGATCTTATCGTAGGCAGATATCTCCGGTGCAAGCCGGTGCTCTGACACTTTTTCTCCATTCAGATACAGATTGTATACACCATGTGCAGTTGCATAAATCCGCGCTTTTTTTACCTGTTTTGCAAGATTTAATTCACGTCTGAGCTGCTTACATTCGCGCAGTCTGCCCTCGCCGCCGCGGAAATCGGGACTTGGAATTATCATTTCCATAAAACTCAATTCCTTCTCCTCGAACGCTGGCTCCTGCTCCGGCTCAATCCAGGATGCTGCGATATCCGTTCCCAAAAGTCCTGTCTCAAAAGAAGCACTTCCGGATACCTCATTATTATCCTCATCCCAGACAGTCAGCGACAGCTGATATGCGATTTTCGGCATCAGATCTTCGCCATCATATGTGCGGTAATTGCTGCCGTCATAAGGAAGCTTTCCACTGTCCCAGACTTCCTCATCCCCGGCGGTCACCACAAAGCGGTGCGCCGTGATCCTGCTGCCATTTTTATCACTTTCTGTTGTATAGTGGAACACCGGATGCAGCGTATCAATTCCCAGTGGTGCCGTCATTCCGTTAATGTCCACACGTTTTACCCGTAATCCCATAGTTTCTCCTAATTCATCTTATTTTCATCAAAGCATTTTAAAGAGGGTTGTAAAAATCTTATCTAATTATGAAGTGGAAGTTGTGTTTCTTGCTTCCTTTGCTTTCTCTAATTTTTCATGGAACATCTTCTGCTCTACTAAAATGTAACTGTTAGAAGTATAGATTAAGAACAACATAACAATCACACCGTTTAATACCGTGATCAGAGAGGAGCTGAATCCTAAGCATACAAAGGCAGATGTGATAAATGCCTGTGTGATCGCGCCGATAAATACTCCGATCGGATGAGAGCTGTATTTGCCGATTGCGCCACCGATGAACATCGGAAGGAATGCTGACATAAAGTAGGAAGAACTTGCAAGTCCTGTCTCTGGTGTCATTGTGCCGTATTTGCTGATGTATACACAGCCTGCGATTCCAAGTAAAGCTCCTGCGAGCACATAGCAGATAACTGCATTTTTCTTCTCATCAATACCGACATCGGTAGCAATCTTCTGTCCGCTTGCAAGTGCCTTGCGGTTATATCCAAATTTGGTGTAATCCCACAGAACAACTAACACGAAAAGTACCACTGCCATCACGACCAGTGACCATGGCATCTTAGAGTACACTAACATTTTAGACTTACCAATCAGTTTCACGCCCTTGGACTTGTTATAGATAAATCCAATTGCTTCATAAATCATGGCAAGACCTAAGGAAACTACCATTGGAGGCAGTCCTAACAATACATAGACCAGACCGGATACCAGACCGATGACTGCACCGATCAGTACCACGACAACCAAAAGTCCGACTGCGCCAAGCTGCATCTCTTTTGCAATGTTACCGCCAAGTATTGTTGCCAGTACCAGTGTTGCACCTACGGAAAAGTCGAATCGTCCACTTGTCAAGTTCATTGACATTGCAAGGGCAAGCAATCCTGCGTAAATGGAGTTATACATAATGGTCTGCAGATCGCTTCCTGTTCCGAATCCGGAATGTCCGGTCAGCGTGCAGATCAAGAATAATGCCACATATACAATTACAGGTATCGCAAGACTCATCACAATGTTTTTGCCTATTTTTTTAATATCCATAATATCAACCCTCTTTAAAACACTTTGATTTTTGTTATCCGGAGCGGCCCCCGCCGCCCCGGAACATTTACAATTATAATTTACTGTGCAATGCTAAGCGCTGCATCCAGGTCTAAGCTGTTGTAGAAAGAAGCCATAGAATCGAATGTTGCATCCGGGTTCAGCTCAACTAAGCAGTTAGCTAAATCATCAGCTGTTACGAAGTATTTACCCTGAGTATGATGCTCAAAGATTGCATTGTAGCTGTCTGTATCTGCTACTGTCCAACGGTTTACAAGAACTTTTCCGGCTTTGCCGTCAGCATCTCTGGTTGCATCTAAGTGACCGGTTACTGCGTTTAAGATCTGTGGGATTGCATTTGCAAATACAACTTCCTCACAGTCATATACAACGGTGGAGATCATTCCGGACTGTACGAAATCGTAGTAAGTCTCACTTACTTCACCGATGGTTGCTACGTGGATAGACTCCTCTAAGTCAGCATCCATGATTGGCTGGAATAATGCTGCTGCGTTGAAGGAAACTGCGACACCATCATAGTCGCCATTTAATTTTGCGCCGACTGCTGCTGCGAAGTCTGCTGCATCCGGCCATCCCTCTACCACGTCAGTAGATGGGTCATACTGGATTGCTGCGCCTTCTGCCTGTGCTGCTGCAACACCTGCCTCGAAACCTTCCTGACGGTCGATGAACATCTGGATACCCATACCAGCGCCACCGTTGCAGTAGAATACGTGCTCAACGCCCTGTTTTCCTAAGCTGTAACCTAACTCATAACCACCGAGGTAGTCACCGTTATATGCCTCGCCATCCTCGATAAAGGTATAGCATCCTAAGTAAAGATCATTGTCTGCGAACTCATCGTAATACTGCTCGGTACCCCAATAATACATGCCCTGGTCGATGGTCTGCTGGATTGCCTCAGCACCTGCTACGTTGTAATATCCGATGATTGCTTTACATCCAGCGGATGCACAGGAACCGATGAAATCTAACTCTGCCTCTGCGGAGTCTAAGCTCTCAGAGTACATAAAGGAAATGTTGTAGTAATCCTCTAAGTATGTGAAGTAATCCTGTAATGCTAAGAACTGCTCGTCTGTTGTGTCATAAACTTCCATACCGATCAGGATATTCTCCTCTGGCCAGGAACCGTCTAAGTCACTCTCCGCTGCTGCATCGTCTGCTGCTGCCGGAGCATCTGCTGTCTCCTCTGTTGTTGTAGATGTCGATGTGCCGGATGTGCTTCCGGTACTGCTGCTCTCTGTTGTGCTGCTGTCACCACATCCTGCCAGCAGGCTTGCTGTCATTGCTGCACATGTTAAAACTGCTACCACTTTCTTTTTCATGCATTCTTCCTCCTTAAATACATTATTGTTGCATTTATAAATGAATCTTAAAAAAGAATCATTCCGTGTCTTAGCGAGGTAATAATTTGCCTCTGTAACTGAAACTTGATACAAATACCACGACGATAAATACAATTCCTCGGCAGATCTGGATCTGTCCGGTTGTAAGTCCCATAATGGTAAGTCCGCTGTTTAAGATGGTGATCGTAGCCGCACCCAAAAGTCCTGCACTGATCTTGGAACGAGGTCCGCCGGATAATGGCATACCACCGAGTACCAGTGCGACCATGACGTCGTTTCCGATACCTCCTGCGGTGCTTCCTCCAACGGTTCTGGTACGGATCAGGATTAAAAATGCTGCGATTGCCACGCCGATCGCACTTACGATAAATGCGGATATCGTTGTCTTTTTGATATCGATACCACTCTGTTTTGCTGAGATGATGTTACCACCCATGTTTTTAATCCGGATCCCCAGTGATGTGTAGTTAAACAGCACTACGCAAAGGATGAAAAACAGTGCCAGACATACCACATTGACGATAGACATCTGGGTAAATGTCAGGGAAGGGATTTCCTTTACCGCATCTTTTAAGTAGATGGTGGACTGGCTTCCCAACATAACCAGTACAACGGAAGAGATTACGGAGCCAAGCACGATCGTAAAAATGAAGAACGGTACGTTGACATAAGCTGCAAATAATCCTTTTAAAAAGCCAAACACTAAAGAAACCACCACGATGACGACTCCCGCCAGCAGAAGGCTTCCTGTGGAAATAGCGGTCATTCCTCCTAATACTGCCGCAAAGCAGATACTTCCGCCCATCGACATATCAAAATATCCTGCACCAAATACAAATACTGCACCGATGGTTACAAGTGCTGTCACAATAACCTGATTGGTCATGGACTGAAGGTTTGCGGTGCCAAGCAGTGCCCCTTTTGTTGTAATTGTAAACACGATGATTACAAGAACAAGTCCTATGTACGGGGCAAGATTACCAATCATTTTGGCATCTATCTTTTTTGTTTTGTTATCCATGTCTTCGCCCCCCTGTTAAATCATTACATTGATAATTGCATTTTCATTCAAGTCTTCGCTGCGCTCAAACTCGCCGGCTTCCATACCGTCTTTTAAGATCAGCAGACGGTCGCTCATTCCGAGAAGCTCCGGCAATTCCTCTGAGATCATAACAATGGATTTGCCTTCCTGTTTCATCTTGTAGATCAGCTGATACATGGCAGCTTTGACACCGATATCAACACCACGGGTCGGGCAGTCTAAGATAAGAATGTCACAGTCTCTTCCAACCCATTTGCCAAATACGACTTTCTGTTTGTTACCACCGGATAAGTACTGCACATCCTGTGTGATTGAAGCACATTTGATGCTTAAGGATTCTTTCTGCTTGTTGACATATTCCTTACAATCCTTCGGGAACAGGAACGGTCCCTTCTGCAATTTGTCATATCCGGCAGCTAAGATATTATCCTGAATACTCTCCGTCAATACCAGCGCCTCCTGGTCACGGTTCTTCGATACATATCCATATCCGTGTAACAATGCACCTCTCGGGCTGGTGATCGCATCTCCCGTTTTCATATCGGTAACGGTACCCTCCAACAGCTTTTCCTCACCGAAGAGCGCTCGTCCGAGTTCATGCATACCACAGTGGGAAAGTCCTCCGACACCGAGGATCTCGCCCTTATGTAATTCCATGGAGAAGTTCATCAACATTCCGGTTCCGGTTGTGATGTTCTCTGCTTTTAATACCACTTCATCGCTGGTCTTTGTTCCGTAGTCGCTGCGGTAATAATCGCCGGTCATCTCTCTTCCGACCATGTACTTCTTAATGTCATCCTCGTTCATCTCTTCCTTGGTCATAGTCGTAATCAGGTTACCATCACGAAGTACCGTCAGCGTATCACAGACTTCCATCAATTCCTCAAGGTCATGTGAAATGAATACAACTGCTTTATTCTCATCGCGCATCTTTCTCATAATGCCGTAAATGATATCACGGCCTTTCTGGGAAAGTGCGGTTGTCGTCTCATCGACTACCAGCATTTGCGGATCGTTGTATACCACTTTTGCGATTTCAACCAGCTTGCGGTCCTGCATATCAAGTGCATCGATATACATTGCCGGGTCCACATCGGTAAATCCGATGGCATCTAAGGCTTTCTTTGCCTCTTTATTCATTTTCTTCCTGCTGACAATGCCGCCTTTTGCAAACTGTTTTTCATTGCCAAGGAAAATATTCTGTGCGATCGTGATGCCGGATACCGTTCCCTGCTCCTGCACGATCATGCCGATGCCAGCCTTTGCGCCCTCTATCATAGTCGCCGGTGCATGAGGTTTCCCTTCAAAAAACATCTCACCGCTGGTCGCCGGCTGCATGCCTGCTGCGATGGAAGTGATCGTAGATTTTCCTGAACCGTTCTCTCCGATCAGTCCCGTGATCTCACCGCGGTATACTTTGAAATCCACCCCATTGAGTGCAACGGTAGGTCCAAAGTGTTTGGTTAAATTTCTTGCTTCAAAAAGCAATTCCTTTTCCTTTCCCATATACTTTCACCTCATATATATACAAACATTTCTTCTCCGAAGTTGTATTTATCATACCAGTCCTTTGTCCACTTTTCGCCCGAAATCACACAAAATTTGGGGAATTATCTGATACTTTTTTCTGGTCTTTAATCTCTGATATTATTTTTCTGGTTATTTTATTTATTATAATCTTATTTTTTCGGACATTTTAAAATCTTTCACTACACTGTCCTTGTTTTTTATGTTATAATATCCATAATTTATATGTTTGTAGTTGATACATGGAGGATTTTTTATGATTTTAGATTATGTGAGTAAATCAAAC
>CAVCFM010000178.1:0-2132 GCA_963601305.1 bacterium
GATTTTTAAGTATTTTGGAACAAAATTCAGAGAAAGGAAAAGAAACAGGGATGGAGAAAAAGCAGCACCCAAGTTACGGAATGATTCGGTTTGCCAGGTCCTCAATCGGGGGTTCAGGAACGGCATTGTTTGGAAGTTCTGTCATGCATAATAATGTCATTCGCCTGTCCATTTAAAAAGATATGATGGAAAGGGAGGGCAAGCCCTATGTTGTAAACTAGAGTTTGGGAGAGACGAATATAAAACAAGTTGCGACTTGAATGCTTAATTGGTAAGTATGGACAGGTACTTGTCAGCGCATTCGTAGGCACTTTTGTAGTCTTCTTTTTCCAGCAGTCTTTTCCTAAGTAGGAAATATGCAATCGAGATATCACCTCGATCCCCTGAGGAAAGGCAGGTCTCAAAGAGTTTTTTCAGGACGTTATCGTTGTCACGCTTCAGGATAATATACTGAATGGCAGTAGCAAATTCTTTGCAAATTTGAGGACAGTCGGTTTGCGTAAGAAGCTCGTCACAGTTTGCAATGGCGTTGGCGTGGTCGTCAAGCATGTAGTAGGAAAAGGCAAGCAGATAATGCAAGGACGCATACTGATTGTTTTTTTTTATTTCCTTAAGAAGCGCCTTTGCAGTTTTGATACAGGATTCGTAATCGCCGGATATCATTTGATTTGAAGCCAAATTGAACTGTGCAGCGTGTTGGACAGCTGGATAATTATTATTTATCGTTTTTTCGATTATTGCACGATTTAGAGCATTGCTGGTTGAAGCCTGTCCCATTTTACTGTACAGAGACGCTATTCTTAGTTCTACAGATAGGGAAAAATAGGTGTAATAGTTTGCGGATGCCTCCGTAAGAGCAATTTCGTAGAGCTTGAGGGCATCGTAAAGCTGACCTGCCGATTCCTTTATTTCAGCCAGATCAACGAGTAATGATGCATGTAAGCCTTCTGTGTAAGGACTCTTAATATGAGGGACAAAGAGGATGAGAGCGTCATTGATGATCGTAAACCTGGAGTCAGAATCCGTGCAGGATTTAGCATTGCACATGAGCCAAAACATACGAAGTTCGAGATCTGAAGATGCGGGTGGTGTCAGGTTGATGTTCTCTTTATGTTCTATAAATACCCTTCGGATGATAAATGCAAGTTTGTGATAGAAATAGGCATAAGAATAATGATATTTATCAAGACATAGCTCAGCTACATTCGTTTCCAGTGTCTTCTGGTCGAATGCAAGATAAGCCAGGATAATTTTCTTTAAAGTTGCCTGGGCATCATCGTATAGTGATTCGGTTTCGGTGAAATCAACATCTAATACATTGAAAATATCGCGGATGACTGTCCAGGTGGGGATTTTTTGTCCACGTTCAATTTCTGACAGATACTGTTGTGACAGTCCGCACAGGTTTGCCACAGCATTGGCACTTCTTTTTCTTTTCTTGCGGACATCATTTATAAGACTTCGGATAATAATATTTTTTTCATCTAAAGACAGTGGCATGTAAAATCCCTCCGATGCAAATTTTATTTTACTGCCGTGAAAAAGATTAAATCAGCTGGTAAAGTTATGGTGAACTTAATGTTACAAAAAATTATATACAAAGGAGAATTGGGATGCAACAGGAAATTGACATTTGTGTCCGCTTGAAAGGACTGGTGCATGAAGCATTATGAATAATTGGAAAAGAATACTTAGATCAAACAGGAATTTCAGAATTGTGGTAACAGCCAACCTTATAAACAGATTGGGTGACAGTGCAGAAACTATTGCATATACCTATCTTCTATATAAATTTACGGGGAGTTCGGCTATCAGTGCGCTAGGTGTGTGTGTGAATTTCCTCCCTACAGTTTTTTTGCAGCCATTTGCGGGCGGTATTCTGGAGGGGAAGAATCCCAAAAAGATAATGATAGTAGCAGATGTATTGAGGGCGATAGCGGTGGCTGCATTAATCGTGCTAAACTCATTCGGATTGCTAAAATACTATACCTTTATGCTTATAATGTTTATTGTTTCTTCGGTGGAATGTTTCAGAATACCGGTCGGAATGTCCGTAATTCCTTACATATGCAGTGAGAAAGAATATGAGGCACAGGCATCACTAAATTCGGCTGTCAACACGGTGGCATTGG
>CAVCFM010000179.1:0-3190 GCA_963601305.1 bacterium
ACGGACTTCGACACGGACACCTACATCGACAGTACCCACCTGTGTCTCAATGCCGTGCTGTTGACAGATATGTGAAAACCAGTCTGCACCCTCACGTCCGACTGCGGAAATAACCTCGCCTGCGGTGTAAGTCTCGTTTTTATCGGTGATGATGCCTTTGACCTGATTGTCCTCGATGATGATATCCTGCACCATCGTGTTAAACTCCATCTCAACGCCCTGCTCTAACAGATGCTCCTGCAATCTGGAGTAAATCTTGTATCCTTCCTCGGTTCCAAGGTGGCGGATCGGGCACTCAATTAATTTTAAGTTGGCATTGATCGCCTTTCTTCTGATCTCACGGATCTCTTTTTCTTTGTCGACACCGTATACCTTGGTATCCGCACCGAATTTCAGATAGATATCATCGGATTCTTTTAACAGTTCCACGGTCTTATCGTAACCTAAGATCTCCGGCAGATTGCCTCCGACATCCGGTGATAAGGACAGTTTTCCATCCGAAAATGCACCTGCACCCGCAAAACCGGTCGTGATGGAACATGGTTTACATCCCACACACACCTTGGTCTTACGCTTCGGACATTGACGGTTCTCGATCCGTCTGCCCTTCTCGATCATCAACACCTTTAAATCCGGTTTTGCATGGATCAGCTCATACGCACAAAAAATACCAGATGGTCCTGCTCCAATAATAATTACATCATAATTCTTCATCTTAATCCCTCCGTATCAAATCGTTGCCATTTATGCTTCGACAACCAGATATCTTCCGTCTCCGATTGCAAACACTTCGCTGGAATCGAGAAGTTCCTCATCGCTCATGCCGCTGATGTCAACTCCTGCTTCCTCAAAATATGCCTTTACTTCTTTTTTATTTTTGCATACAACAGCCATGCAATCCTCTAAAAAGCCCTCGGCCTCCTCGATGGTCTCTGCCACCGGTTCCCGAAAAAGGCGTTCCTGCTGTTTCAAAAAGGCGTTTAAGCATGCTTCATCGTACATGTCTCTTCCTCCCTGCGTAAAAATATTAAGGACATACCATTCGTATATTTTACCATAAAATCCAGTCAATTCCAAGATTCTTTAATCGACGGTAAATTGCCGCTACGGGAAGTCCTACAACATTATTATAGTCTCCTTCGATTTTGTCAACATAAATCGCACATTTTCCCTGAATTCCGTAAGCGCCCGCTTTATCCATGGGCTCTCCGGTGGCAATGTAGCGGCGTATCTCCTCCTCGCTCATGGCGCGCATAGTAACCTTGGTCTCCTCGTAAAAAGTGAGCTCCCCCGCTTTTCCGGACGCATCTAAAAGCACGATGGACACCCCGGTGTACACGGCATGGGTTCTGCCGGAAAGCATCTGAAACATCCGGTATGCATCCTCCTCATCCTTTGGTTTTCCGAGGATGACTTCTTTTCCCACCGTCTCATCAAAACAGCTTACCACCGTATCGGCGCCAAGCACCATCATATCCTGCGGTGTCACCAGTTCCTCATGGGATGCGCCGTAGGATTTTACCATACCGGCCACCTCTCTCGCCTTCTGCGCTGCAAGCTCCTGCACCACCTCCGTGGGATTCTCGCTGGTAATAACCTCCTTGCCCTTTGCCGGGCATATCTCAAATTCAAGTCCGATCTGCTCTAACAGCTCCTTGCGGCGCGGTGAGCCGGACGCCAAAATAATCTGTCCCATATATCCTCCTGTTTTTCTGGCAACACCCATCGGCACTGCCAGTTATCTTCTGATTTTCATTTTACACTGGTATTACCTCGCCAAGGCGGAATGAATACAGCAACCGTTCTTTTACTTTCATCGTGCGCGTTTCCTCTGCATTGTAAATGCGCTCCAACGCTTCCCCGTAGAGGGCAAGCTGGGCTGCATAGCGGTCCTTTAATTCCTTCGCCGTATCCACCCGGTCGGTCTTATAATCCAGCACGACAATTCCGTCTTCCTCCACCCAGAACACGTCTATGATACCCTGTATCAGTGTCAGGGGCTCCTCGTCCGGCACATTTGCCGTCTCCTTTGGCGCCGCAGCCGCACGATCCGGCGCATTTGCCGCTCCGTCGCCAAATCCGAACTGCGCCAGCTCCTCTGCGGTAAATCCCATGACAAACGGTTTCTCCCGGTATAGCCTGCCGGCTTTCTGCGCTGCTCTCATGCGCGCCCCGATATCAGAATCAAGAAACGTCTCCACAAGCGGCAGGCGCACCAGAGCTGCCATATCCGCAGTGATCTTTCCATCTGAGAGCATGGTCTCCACCTGTGATGCGGCAGGCACATCGGAAGAAAAATCGTAACATTCCATGACGCGGTGCACCGCCGTACCCCGGAGTGCTCCCTGGTTGACACTCTCCTCCCCGGTCTCCATGCGCTGTACAAACGCCGGCTTGTACGGCACGATCTCCTCCTGCATAAACGCCGGTTTTAACTCCTCCTCTTCCTGCTCAAGCAGTTCCCGCATCGCACGGTGCTTCAGTTCTGATACGGAGTATTTATTTTTGCGTGTCAGATTACCCTGATGCGGATAGGAAAATGCAAAACGCTCTGCCAGCTCCGCAAACAACTCCGGATCTGCATGTTTTACCGCCTCCATGCGTGCCGCACCATCCAGCACTTCCCCCGCCACCGTTTCCGATGCAGCAACCGCAAGTTCTGCCACAGACACCACCTTGCAGTCATACCTTCCGTGGCACGCTGCAAACGCCGGCAGCAGCCAGTCTAAATACCCGCTTGCACTCTCGCGCAGCAGATAGGAAAGCGCCTGATGCTCCCCTCCGGTCACGCTGTCCATTTCCGCGGATATGTTCAGGCGCTCCAAGAGCTCCTCCGCCTGTTTTTTTGCGCCGGTCAAAATCAGCTTTTCCTTTGCCCTGGTCAGTGCAACATAGAGCACGCGGAGCTCCTCCCCGAGATTCTCCAGATCGATCTGCTTGGCGATGGCTCGCTTTACGATAGTCGGCGTCTTGACGCGCCGCACGCCGTCCATGCAGTCTAAGCCAATCCCAAGTTCCGGGTGCAGCACCATGCGGCTCCTCGTATCCTGGCGGTTAAAATTTTTGCCGAGTCCACTGACAAACACCACCGGGAATTCCAGTCCCTTGCTCTTGTGGATACTCATGATCCGCACGACATCATCGTTCTCCGACGTCATATCCGCCTCACCGAAATCGACGTCGTATTTCT
>CAVCFM010000180.1:0-2026 GCA_963601305.1 bacterium
GAAGTGTTCCCTTGGGACTTTATCGATACCGGCGTGACCAAGGAATTTTTAAAGCGCGAGTGGAACAATGCGATGGAAGAACATGTGACACCGAACTGCAGAATGCGGTGTTCCGGCTGCGGTGTTAAGAAATTTGGTGGAGGTGTCTGCTATGAAAATTAGAATTAAATTCCGCAAATATGGTGTGATGAAGTTTATCGGACACCTGGATATTATGCGTTACTTCCAGAAGGCAATCCGCAGGGCGGATATTGATATCTGTTATTCGGAGGGATTTTCCCCGCATCAGATCATGTCCTTTGCGGCACCGCTTGGCGTGGGTATTACCAGCGACGGCGAGTATCTGGATATCGAGGTCCACACTTCAAAGTCCACAGAAGAGTCCCTTGCCGCTCTCAATGCAACGATGGTGGAGGGAGTGGAGATAACCGGCTATCGCAAATTGCCGGACAATGCCAAGACGGCAATGTCCATTGTTGCTGCGGCGGATTATGAGCTGTTTTTTAAAGAGGGGTACGCGGCACCGGCAGATGTGGCTGCGATGCGCGCCGGTCTTTTGGAGCATTTTGAGAACAAGGAAGAGTTCCTTGTCACAAAACAGACGAAAAAAAGTGAAAAAGTGATAGATTTAAAGAAATTAGTCTATCGCTTTACCGTGGAAGAGCGCGATGGCGCGCCGGTCTTTTGCCTGATGACAAGCACGGGAAGTACTGACAATCTGAAGCCTGAGATGGTGGTTGAGGCACTCTTTGCGAAGATGGGACTTACCTATGATGCAAATGCGATCCAGATTCACAGAAACGATGTGTATGCACGGAAAACGGCGGAGGATGTAGAGCGGATGCTTGCGGAAGAGGACTTTATCTCTCTCGGCGAGATGGGAGAGGTTTTATGAGCCGGTACATCATCACAAGGGAGCAGATCCGGGGGCAGGAATATTTTATTTCTGCCCTCTGTGACAATAATGGCAAAGTGATCGAGGTTTTCCCGGAGGCGGTCCCAGCTGCTGCATCGTCGGACGGCGCGCAGAATGCGGCAGAACAGCCGGGGCGGATTGGTGATGTCTATATTGGCAGAGTGGAGAATGTGGTAAAAAACTTAAATGCAGCCTTTGTCAAAATCAGTCCAACACAGACCTGTTATCTCGACCTGGCGGATTTGAAACATCCGATTTTTACCAGAAAGATTTCAGAAAAAAAGCCCATCGCGGCGGGGGAAGAACTGCTGGTGCAGATAATCAGAGAGCCGCTTAAGACAAAGGAGGCGGCTGTTTCCACGAACCTGAATTTTTCTGGAAAATATGCGGTGCTTACCACCGGAAACCGGAAAATCGCAGCGTCCTCGAAATTGTCAAAAGAACAGAGGGCACACTTCCTTACAATGGTACATGATGCGCTTGGAGATACGACCGTCGATTATGGGATTATCGTTCGGACAAACGCGCAGAGCGCGACGGATGAGGCGGTACTTGCAGATCTGCATCGGCTTGCGGATACCTGTCATATGGTGACAGAAAATGCAGGGCATAAAACCTGTTATACCTGCCTGTACCGTGAGGAGGCATCCTTTTTAAAAACGCTGCATAATCTGCAGATTAAGGAACTGTCCGAGATTGTGACGGATGACAGGAACGTGTTTGAACAGATCTGTGAGAGTTACCAGATTGGAAAAGAGGCGCTTATGACGGCAGGAAGTGTGTCGGTGCCTGTCGATGAGCTTGTGACCGGTGACGGGATCCGCTTGCGGTATTACCGTGACACCGCAGTTTCGTTGGCAAAGATATACAGCCTTGCAACTGCCATCGAGGAGGCACTAAAGGAGCGCGTGTGGTTGAAGTCGGGGGCATATCTGATCATCCAGCCGACTGAGGCGTTGACGGTCATCGATGTGAATACCGGCAAAAATGTTGCCAAAAAGGAAAGCCAGGAAAATTTCCTGCGGGTCAATATGGAGGCGGCAACTGAGATTGCAAGACAGCTCCGGCTCCGCAATCTCTCAGGGATCATTGTGGTGGATTTTATGAATC
>CAVCFM010000181.1:0-4503 GCA_963601305.1 bacterium
TATTGTAGGGGCGACCGGAGCAAGTGGTCTGCCCATATTGGTGCAGTGTCTGAAGCTGATCCGTGAGCAGGAGGAGTTCGAGTCGTATCTGATCATGACAGACAATGCAAAGCAGACATTTGAGCATGAGACCGGTCAGCCGGTCCGGGAAGTGGAGGCGCTTGCCGATGAGGTGCTGGATGCATCGGAAATCGGGGCGGGACCCGCAAGCGGCTCTTTTCGGACAGAGGGCATGCTGATCGTTCCGTGCAGCATGAAAACGATAGCAGGAATTTGCAGCGGATATACGGACAATCTGCTTTTGCGCGCGGCAGATGTGACGATAAAAGAGCAGAGAACACTTGTCCTTGCAGCAAGGGAGACTCCGCTTAGCGCAATCCATCTGCGGAATCTGGCAGAGCTTTCCCGGATACCCGGGGTGCGGATCATTCCGCCGATGATGACGTTTTATCATAAGCCGGAAACGATAGATGAGATGGTGTATCACATTGCTGCAAAGCTGCTAGAGCCGTTTGGCATCGAGGCGAAGGAGTACCGCAGATGGAATGGATTGTAAAAAAGAAACGGGAGGTGGCAGGCTCTTACCTGCTGGTTGGCGCCGGAAAAATCGGAGCAGATATCCTCTTATGTGTGGAGGGCGGGAGCACGCCGCATATCGGATGTGTGGTGCAGGCAGTGCCAAGACCGTCGCTTCGCGGTGATGGAAGTGGCAGCGCAACGGCCTCCGTGCTGAACCTGACCGGGCACAAAGACGAGTATCTATGCCGGAAACTGGCAGAACATGTGTGCAGGAGTCTTGGCACGGTGGTGGTCTGCACTGGCGGTTTTCACCTCGACGGGATAAGTGAAAAACAGATTGCAGAAGTGATGGAGGCAGCAGAAGAGCTCGCGGAGGAGATCGTTTCTCTATTAGATTAGAAGCAAATCAGGCAAATAGAGTAAATTAGGCAAACAGAAGGATGGGAAGAGTCGATGGATTCTTTCCGTCCTTTTTTTGTGACCATTTTTCAAAAATTGTTTGCGCAAAATAATGTTTATGATATAATTAGTTCAAAAATGAATTATTCAAAAAAGAATAAAAGGAGGAAGCATGGTTACAGGAATTGAATTTTCCAGAAAATTACTGCTGGTATACAATGAAATGTGCAAGCCGCTGTGCCACGAATTAAAGCTGCCCCAGACGGCATTTGATATTTTAATGTTTTTAGCGAACAACCCGGAGTATCGGACGGCGAGAGACATTGTGGAGATCCGGAAAATTAAAGCAAATCTGGTCTCTGTTCACGTGGACAGGCTGGTCAAAGAAGGCTATCTGATCCGGCAGTCGGTGGAGGGAGACCGGAGAAAGACGGAGTTACGCTGCACGGATAAAGCCCTGCCAGTGATAGAAAAAGGAAGGATGCTTCAGCAGAGTTTTACGGAGAAAATTTTTGAGAATACCGATGAGCAGGCGAAAGCTGCTTTTTTGGAAATGTTAAAGCATATAGAAGACAATTTGAATACATTTTTGGAGGGAGATTGTTAATATGACATTATTATGGGAAATCATCGTTACATTTTTTGCAGGCATGGGCGCGGGACTTGGAACCGGATTTGCAGGAATGAGTGCCGCAGCAGTGATCAGCCCGGTACTGATCACATTTCTCGGCGTAGACCCTTATATGGCGGTGGGTATCGCACTGTCGTCGGACGTGCTGGCGAGTGCAGTCTCCGCGTACACTTATAAGAAAAACAAAAACCTTGACATTAAAAACGGATTAATTATGATGGTAAGTGTGTTGATATTTACGGTGGTGGGAAGCTATATTTCCAGCCTGGTGCCGTCAGCCACTATGGGTAATTTTTCCGTGTTCATGACATTTCTTCTGGGAATCAAATTCATTGTGAAACCGGTTATGACAACCAAGGAGGCGATGGAGGCGGTATCCCCAAAAAAGAGAGCCATCCAGTCCGTTGTCTGTGGAATGATGATCGGATTTATCTGCGGATTTGTCGGCGCCGGCGGTGGTATGATGATGCTTCTTATTTTGACGTCCGTTCTGGGATACGAGTTAAAGACCGCAGTAGGAACCAGCGTATTTATCATGACATTTACGGCATTGACAGGCGCGGCATCCCATTTTGCGATCGGAGGCATGCCGGATTGGACTGTCTGGATTTTGTGCGTAGTGTTTACCCTGATATGGGCAAGAATCGCAGCGGTATTTGCCAACAAGGCTACGCCAAAGACCTTAAACCGGGTGACGGGTATCATCCTTGTCATTCTGGGACTGGCAGTATTGCTGTTCTCGGTCTTATAAAAAGTTGATTTCGGAAGGAAAAGGAGTAAAAAGATGCGAATTATAATTGTGCGGCACGGCGACCCGGATTATGAGCATGACACGCTCACGAAAACCGGCTGGCGGGAGGCAGAACTTGCTGCCGATAAATTATCGAAAATGGACATCAAAGCATTTTATGTCTCGCCGCTTGGAAGGGCGCAGGATACGGCGAGCTGTACGTTAAAAAGAATGAACCGGACAGCGACCACACACGAGTGGATGCGCGAATTTTCCGGGAAAATCTGGCGGCCGGACGTGTCAGACCGCCAGATGATCTGCTGGGACTGGCTTCCGGAGGATATGGAAAAGCAGTCAGGACTCTATGATAAGGATCTGTGGCTTGACACTGATGCCATGAAAAACGGTGCAATACGAAAAGAATATGACTGGGTGTGTGCAGGGCTTGATGCCCTTTTAAAAGAGCACGGGTATGAGCGCGAGGGTCTGCACTATCGCGCAGTGCGGCCGAACAATGACACGATTGTTCTGTTCTGTCATTTTGGCGTGGAAGGTGTGATGTTAAGCCACTTGCTGAATGTCTCACCGATGGTGATGTGGCATGGATTTTGTGCAGCGCCGGCGTCTATGACCAGCATTTACACAGAGGAGCGCAGAGAGGGAATTGCGAGCTTCCGTGTCAATGAATTCGGAAGTACGGAGCATCTGTATGTGGCGGGCGAAAAGCCATCTTTTTCCGCCAGATTTTGTGAGTGTTATGCCAATGAAAACGAGCGGCATGACTAAGTGGCATCAAAACCAAAGGAGGATATATACATGAAAATAGCAGTAACGTATGATAATGGAGAAGTTTTCGGACATTTTGGAAGAACCGAATTTTTTAAGGTATATGAGGTTGCGGATAACAAGGTTGTCTCCAGCGAAGTCATCAGCTCAAACGGCACCGGTCACGGCGCGCTGGCAGGACTTTTAGCTGGTGAGTCCGTTGATGTTTTAATCTGCGGAGGCATCGGTGGCGGCGCCCAGGCTGCACTCGCTGAGGCGGGAATCGAATTGTGCGCAGGTGCTACAGGGGATGCGGATCAGGCGGTAGAAGCATATCTCAACGGAACTCTGGTGTCATCCGGGGTAAACTGCGATCATCATCACGGGGAGGAACATTCCTGTGGAGACCACGGAGAGGGACATTCCTGCGGCGGTCACGGGGAGGAACATTCCTGTGGTGGTGGCTGTGGCAGCAGCTGTGGCACGCAGAGCGCGATGACAGGCCGCAATGTCGGGAAGACATGCAGCACGCATTACAGAGGCACGTTTAATGACGGAACACAGTTTGATTCTTCCTATGACCGCGGGGAGCCGTTGGAATTTGTGTGCGGTGCCGGTCAGATGATCAAAGGCTTTGACGCCGCAGTGGCAGATATGGAAGTGGGTCAGATCAAAGAGATCCATCTGATGCCGGAGGAGGCATATGGCATGCCGGACCCGGATGCGATTTTTACAGTCGCCATCGCAGAACTGCCGGGAGCAGAGGCGTTAAATGTTGGTGAGCAGGTATACCTGTCCAATCAGTTTGGCCAACCGTTCCCAGTCAAAGTAACTGCAAAGGAAGAAACTACGATCACATTTGATGCCAACCATGAAATGGCGGGCAAGGAATTAAATTTCACAATCGAGCTGGTTGCGGTAAAATAAAAGTTGGAGTGTGATAGAAAATGAAAAAGAGTACCGTTCTCAGAGTATTTTTTTATGTGACGGGTCTTTTAGCTCTGGCATTTGGAATTATCCTGAATACAAAGTCTGGTCTGGGAGTATCGCCGATCATTTCTGTATCTTACAGTATTTCCACGATCGCGGACCTGAACTTCGGAAATATGACATTTGTGCTGTATGCAGTGTTTGTCCTGATAGAGATGATCTTGCATGTGCAGAGAAATCATGCACAGTGTAAAAAAGAAAATGAAGCGTTAAAGCCGGCAATTCGTAAAGAATTGCCGCTGATGCTTTTGATGGATGTTTTTCAGCTGCCGCTAAGCCTTGTGTTTACCAGATTTATGAATCTGTTTTCCGCACTGATCCCGGCACCATCCCACGGGCTGCCATCGCATCTTCTCGTTCTTGTGGCAGGAATTATTTTTACCGGGATCGGCGCCGCCATGTCCCTTAACATGCGCATAATCCCAAACCCGGGCGATGGCATTGTCCAGGCGATCGCGGACTGCATTGG
>CAVCFM010000182.1:0-4479 GCA_963601305.1 bacterium
AGCCAACACCGTCGCTGTCATCTCAGACGGAAGCGCGGTACTCGGACTCGGCAACATCGGCGCTTATGCTGCCATGCCTGTCATGGAGGGAAAATGCGTCCTGTTTAAGGAGTTCGGCGATGTCAACGCCGTTCCGATCTGTTTAGACACCCAGGATACCGAGGAGATCATCAACACCATCAAAAATATCGCACCGGCATACGGCGGCATCAATCTGGAGGATATCTCCGCTCCGCGCTGCTTTGAGATCGAAGAGCGCTTAAAAAAGATGCTTGACATTCCGGTGTTCCACGATGACCAGCACGGTACTGCCATTGTTGTTCTGGCAGGTATCATCAACGGTCTGCGCGTAACCGGCAAGAAAAAAGAGGACTGCCGCGTGGTTGTAAACGGTGCAGGTTCCGCCGGTGTTGCCATCACCAAGCTGCTGCTTACATACGGTTTCCCACATGTCACCATGTGCGACCGCGAAGGCATTATCGGCAAGGATTATCCGAACTTAAACTGGATGCAGCAGAAAATGACCGAGGTCACCAATCTGGAAAATCAGCACGGTACCTTGGCAGACGCCTTAAAAGGCGCTGATATTTTCGTCGGCGTATCCGCTCCTAACATCGTGACAGCCGAGATGGTTGCATCCATGAACCATGACTCCATCCTGTTTGCGATGGCTAACCCTGTTCCTGAGATAATGCCGGATGAAGCGATAGCTGCAGGCGCAAGAATCGTGGGCACCGGAAGAAGTGACTTCCCGAACCAGGTCAACAACGTGGTTGCCTTCCCTGGCATTTTCAAAGGTGCCTTAGAGGGACGCGCCACACAGATTACCGAGGAGATGAAGTTGGCTGCCGCAGAGGCAATTGCCGGTCTGGTATCAGACGAGGAACTCTCCGATGAATTCATTATGCCGGAGGCTTTTGACCCACGCGTAGCCGAAGTCGTAAGCCAGGCTGTAAAGTCACACATCAGTCGCTAACCGGTGGGCTTTTGTCATGTATCAGTCCAACCGTAACCATACTTCTGCTTTCGCAGCAGGAACTGCCGTCCGCTGGGGCGAGAAGCGTTTTTACTCTTTAGATTATTATCTGAAGCAGACGTTTGGCGAAAAGGTTTACCGCCTGTCCTTAAATGGCGGTATGACCTGCCCCAACCGTGATGGCACGCTCGACTCCCGCGGGTGCATCTTTTGCAGTGCCGGAGGCTCCGGTGACTTTGCCGCAGCCCCCGCCCTATCTGTCAGCGAACAGATAGAGGAAGCCAAAACCCGCATCCGCGCCAAGTCAGACTGTAAATCTTTTATCGCCTATTTTCAGGCATACACAAACACCTATGCCCCGGTAGATCATCTGCGCAAAATTTTTACAGAGGCAATCTCACATCCGGATATCGTAGCGCTCTCCATCGCCACGCGGTGTGACTGCCTTTCCGACGAGGTTTTGGATCTGCTTGCAGAGTTAAACCGGCAAAAACCCGTCTGGGTGGAGCTCGGTCTGCAAACGATACACGCGGATACGCTGCAGGTGATCCGCAGCGGTTTTACGCTCGCCACCTACGAGCAGGCAGTCTATGCCCTGCACAGGCGGCAGATCCCCGTGATCACACACCTGATCTTAGGACTTCCCGGTGAAACCCGCGAGATGATGACCGAATCGGTTTCCTACGTGGCACATATGCCGGTTTCCGGTATCAAATTGCAGTTATTGCATATATTAAAGGGAACTGATTTAGGTAAATGGTATGACGAAGCGCCATTCCCACTTTTTACACTCGAGGAATACTGTGATTTTGTGGCAGACTGTATCGCCATCCTGCCGCCGGATATGGTCATTCACCGCCTTACCGGAGACGGACCGCGCAATCTGCTGATCGCACCGCTTTGGAGTACCGACAAAAAGCGCGTGCTTAACACCATCCAGAAACGCCTGCGGGAACGGGACTTATGGCAGGGCAAATTTTATACGGAACTGTAAACGAGCACCAGAAATGAGGAAAAACTATGGCAGAACCATTTACAATATACAAACTAACCATTTTAAATATGCTCGACAAAGTAGACTTTCCTTTGACTAACACACAGATTTCCAACTTTTTTTTAGAGCAGGAATACACGGACTATTTCCGCGTGCAGCAGGTCATCAGCGATCTGACGGAGGCGAATCTCATCCGCTCCGAGTCCACCCACAACAACACCCAGTATTACATCACTGCCGCCGGGAAAGAGACGCTCGGATTTTTCAAGGACAAAATCACCGATGCCATCGAGCATGATACCCTCGCCTATTTTGAAAAAAATAAAATGGAACTGCGCACCATCAATTCGATCATTGCGGACTACTACAAGACTCCCAATCAGGATTATGCCGTGCGCTGCCAGTTCAAGGAACGCGGTACCAACTTAATCGACCTGACACTGACGGTCAAAAACAAAGAACAGGCGGAAGCCATCTGCAACAACTGGAAGAACCAGAATGAGGATGTTTACGCCTATCTGATGGATATTTTAATGAAATAAGGAGTTTTTATGGCAAAACAGACTTTTAAACCCGGCAACATGCTCTATCCGCTCCCTGCGGTCATGGTAAGCTGCAAATACCCGGGAGACGATGATCCGGAGTGTACCAATCCCGCCCTGCGCGGAAAGCCAAACATCATTACTGTGGCATGGGCAGGCACGGTGTGCACCAATCCACCGATGCTCTCCATCTCAGTCCGACCGGAGCGCTACTCGTATCACATCATTGAAAAGTCCGGTGAATTTGTGGTGAACCTCACCACCGAAGATCTGGTTCGCGCCACCGATTTTTGCGGTGTCCGCTCCGGCAGAGATATCGATAAGTTCAAAGAGATGCATCTGACCGAACAGCCATCTGCCGTAGTCGCTGCACCGGGCATTGCCGAGAGTCCGGTCAACATCGAGTGCAAAGTGCGCCAGATTACACCGTTAGGCAGCCATTCCATGATTCTCGCCGATGTGGTAAATGTCACTGTGGACGATGCCTACATGAACGAGAACGGCAAATTTGACCTAAACGCATCCGGGCTTGTCACCTACTCCCACGGGGAATACTTCCTGCTCGGGAAAAAATTAGGCAGCTTCGGCTACAGTGTCCAGAAACCGAAAAAGAATACAGCCAAAAAAGCAGCATCAAAAAAGAAGTCCAGGAAATAAACCGGACTTCTTTTTTGATACCATATCAGTTCTTGGATAATCCTTACATAAACTTGCTTTCCATCAGTTCATCTCTCGCCACACCGATGGCACGCTCCACGCTTCCCACCTCAAACGGATTGGAAAGATTTGCGTATTTTAACGTCTCAAGATAGCTCATGCTGCCGCCGCATTTGCACAGATTTAAGTAATCTGCCCACGCCGTCTCGTGATCTTCTTTTTCCTTTTTCTTAAACTCCATAGCTCCCATCGTCGTCAGCGTATAGTTGATATAGTAGAACGGATAGAGGTAAATATGAAGCTTGTGATACCAGAAGCCACCGCGGTCAAAGAAATCGTCTGCGTCGTATTTTCTCCACGGCATATATTTTTCCTCTAACTTCTTCCACTCTAGCGTGCGCTCCTTCGGGGTAAGCTTAGGGTTTGCATAACAGATATGCTGGAATTCATCCACTGCCACGC
The DNA here is from genome assembly GCA_963601305.1 of bacterium. Lineage (GTDB taxonomy): Bacteria > Bacillota > Clostridia > Lachnospirales > Lachnospiraceae > Roseburia. The sequence goes on from CAVCFM010000182.1 coordinate 3,632, forward strand.
CAAACGGCACAAATGTGATTGCATCCTGCAAGTGTGCAAACCGGAATTTATCCGCCTGCTCGCCAAAGAAACGCTCTGCATACGGGTAAGAGAACTGTTCCATGGACATGGAATGGATCTCTGCAATATCGGTGGACTCGCTGTAGTAATCCGCGATCGGCTGGCTGCGCATTGCCATATATCCTGCGAATGCATGGCCAAGCTCATGTGTCAGCACCTGCATATCAAAAATGGTCTGATTAAAGCAGGAGAACACAAACGGTGCCTGATACCTCGGTAAAGACGTCATATATCCGGTGGATGCCTTGCCAGGCTTGTTCTTCAGATCCATCAGTTCATGTTCGATCATAAAATCGATGAACTCGCCGGTTTCCGGGCTGATCTCGTGATACATCCTGCGCGCCTGCTCCACCATAAAGTCGTCATCGCCCGCTGGAACTGCGTTTCCGTCCGGGAACACCCGTTTCTCATCATAAAACGCAAAATCGTCGACGCCAAGACGCTTTGCCTGCGCCTCATATAATTTTTCACAGAGCGGTACTAAGACCGTGCGCACCTGCTCGCGGAAAGACTCTACTTCCTTCTGTCCGTAATCGGTGCGTCCCTGCTGCATATATCCCACCGGGATAAAGTTGTCATAACCTAAATTTTTTCCCATCTGGTTACGGATCTGGATCAGCTCATCCCAGATCTGCTCTAAGCGCTCCTCATGCTGATGGTAAAAATCAGAGTAAGCTTTTACCGCAGCCTTACGCATCTGTCTGTCCTCGTGCTCAAAATATTTCTGGACTCCATAGAGGTTTAATGTCTTGCCGTCGAAGGGGATCTCCGCTGTCGCCATAATCTTC
>CAVCFM010000182.1:4522-5177 GCA_963601305.1 bacterium
CCGTAGAGGTTTAATGTCTTGCCGTCGAAGGGGATCTCCGCTGTCGCCATAATCTTCTGGTATTCGTTGGTCAGCTTTGCCTCCTGCTGCATCAACGGGATATTTGCCTCGCAGAATGTCTTTTTCTGTAACTCTTTCTGTGCGAAATACTGCTTGCCGTATTCCTTCTCGATATCACCGCGGAACTTGCTGTTCATCAGCGCATCATCCACTGCTAACATCTGCGGCATGATCGTCGGATAGGTGTTGTTGATATACTCGTCCTCCTTCTCATAGAAGGTATCGGTCGTGTCTAAGGTATGACGGATGGATGCGATCGTGCAGTCTGTCATAAAGTCGTTCGTCTTAGCCTCCATCTCTGCCATGACTTTTTTGACATCCTCATAGGATGCCGCATTTTTTATCCGCTCTGTGGCCTGTACTGCCAGCGAAGAGAGGCCTTCAAAATCCGGTCGCTTATACTCTAATGTAGAAAATTTAAAATCTGCCATAAAAACTCCTTGCCTGCGCGCCCCGGCGCATGTTGTATTTTCTGATGGTACGCTCGTTATCCAGTGTACTCCCACCAGTTAGTCTTGTCAAACTGTTATGTTTCTTCTGACTTCTCCTCTGGCGCGTCCGTGTTCTCCGACGCGTTTTCCGCTGACTTCTGCTC
>CAVCFM010000183.1:0-3082 GCA_963601305.1 bacterium
GCATTTGGATACCATAAATGTACAGCGGTAAACCTCTTGCATCTCCTCTGTAAATGCCTGTTCTGCAAGCTCCAGATACTTCATCGCCATGTCATACTTTTGCAATTCACGGTAGGATGTCAGCAGATTCAAATATGTGACAAAACACCAGATCTTATGTCTTGGCTCCTTCTTACACTCCGGATTTTCCAGTTCCAGAACTGCCTTGCTGAAATAATCAATTGCCTTGTCGTGCTCATTCAACTCCTGATATCTCGTCCCGATATTATTATAAAAAAGAGTCGTCAGATTTCGGAATTGATGATCGATGGCACACTCCAAACCTTCCAGGTAATAATCTATCGCCATTGCTTCATTGCCGATTGACGCATAGATAACTCCCATCAGATTCATAGACACCGTATATTTTTCATAATTCTCGCATTTTTTATATAACTGTATTGCATTCTGAACCAGCAGAGCAGCCTCGTTAAGCCTGCTTTCGTCCAAAGCGCGATGACCCTCATCGTAATATTCATCGGCAAGCTGATTGCTTTCTTCTGGATACTTCACTCGTCTCTCCCCACTTTCTGCTACAAATACTATTACTAATCTAGCATTTTTTCAATAAAAATACCATACCCTTTTGTAGAATCAGACACAAATACATGTGTGACAGCGCCGATCAGCTTTCCGTCCTGTATGATCGGGCTGCCGCTCATACCCTGCACGATCCCGCCGGTCTTAGCAAGGAGTTCCTCATCCGTCACTTCAAACAATATGCCTTTATTCCCCGCATACCTGCCAAAATCCAGGTTTTCGATCTCAATCTCATAATAGTTTCGCTCCCCGGACACTTCTGAGATAATGTAAGCGTTTCCCGTGTGAACCGCCTGCTTATATCCAATCTCATAGCGTTCTGCCGTAACCATTTCCTCCATGGTTTCCTGCAGCGTTCCGCTGATTCCAAGTGACGTGTTTGCCGTGATGATACCGAGTGGGGAATTTCCCTGATAATCGATGATGCCTGACAGTTCTCCCGGCATTCCGCTTCCTCCTTTTTTGATTCCCACGATTTTCGCTGGATAAATCCATCCCTCCGCCAGCTCCATCAGCGCCCCGGTATCCCCGTCACTCACCGCATGCCCAAGCGCCCCGAACCCATTGTCCTCCTCATAAAAGGTAAGTGTCCCGATGCCCGCCAGATCATCCCGCACCCACAGCCCCAGCAGATAGTCGCCGCTCTCATTTTTTACCGGATTCACGGAAACTTCAATATATTCTCCGTTCCGGTAAATTCCAAGCACCTCTTTTTCCTGTCCAAGCGTGGCAATCTGCTCCATCAGCTCCTCTTTTTCACTGACCGCCTCGCCGTTCACACTCACAATATAATCTCCGCTTTTTACCAGATATTTGGTCGGACTCACCTGTTTCCCGGCATCATCCGTAACCGTCGCCGTGTCAATCACGAGAATCCCCTTCGTCTTTAAATAGATACCGACGATCTGCCCGCTGGCATAAACCGTCCGTTCATCCACCAGCGTCACTTCCACATCCTGCACTGGAATAATCCCAAACAGTTTGCAGGTCACCGTATATGACGTCTGACCGTTCCCCTTAGATGTCCCGGCAAAATTGGCAAATACTTCCTGCCCCTCGTCCTTTAACACCACACTGACCGGCACGCCAAATTCATAACTGACGGTCTCTCCCGCTGTCACATACATCTCATCCGGAATAGCGCTCTGAAACGTCACAACCGCAAAAATCGCCACCGCAAAAAATCCTACCCGTGTTATATCATATATCCATCGATAAAAAAGCATTTCATCTACTCCTGTTCCTATTGTGCTGCCACATGGTATTTCCTGCCAACAGCATCTTCTATCGTGTCAAAAAAGGGAAGATACGTCACCGTATCTTCCCTTATTATATGGATATTTTACTTTTTCAAACGCATACCAGATTTTTCCTGGTGCCGCGCTAAGTGGTTTTCTTGGTGCCGCGCTAAGCGTTTTTTGCGCTGCGCTAAGCGTTTTTCTTGGCGCGTGCCAGCTGTTTCATCTCCCGCGCACTGTTTCGCACGGTCTCGGTTATCTCCACGCCGCCGAGCATGCGCGCAAGTTCGGCAACGCTCTCCTCCTCGTCTAATCTGCGGATAGTAGAAATCGTCGTCGAATTCTGCACCGATTTTTGGATCAGGTAGTGGGAGTCCGCCATCGCTGCGATCTGCGGCAGATGGGTGATGCAGATGATCTGATGTCCTCTGCCTAATACGTTCATCTTCTCGGAAACCATCTGCGCCGTTCTTCCGCTGATACCGGTATCTATCTCGTCAAAAATCAATGTCTCCACCGCATCCTCGTCTGCCAGCACGGTCTTGATCGCCAGCATGATACGCGACAGCTCACCGCCGGACGCCACTTTGCCAAGCGGCTTTATGGGCTCTCCCGGATTCGTGGAGATCAAAAACTCTGCATCATCGTAACCTATGGCTGTGTAATCTGCCAGCTTTTCAAAATGCATCTCAAACCGGACATCCAGAAAGTTTAATTCCTGCAACGCCTCCGTCACCGCAGCCGTCAGCTTTACCGCACAGGATTTTCGGATATCGGAAACCTGTCTGCACAAGTCATCCAGCACCTCTCTCGCCGCATCGATTTTGCCCTGCAGATCGGCAAGATAACTGTCATAATCCTGCAATTTGCCGAGGCGCTTTTGTTTTTCTTCCAACGCCTGCATAATCTCAGGGATGGTACTGCCGTATTTGGACTTCATGTGATTGATGAGATCTAAGCGCTTTTCCATCTGGTAAAACGCCTCGTCGTCAAATTCCTGATCGTCCATATAATCCGAAATCTCCCGGTTAAAATCATTCAGCAGATTGTCAATCTCTACTAATTCCTGCTCCATCTGCGCTATTTTTTCATCGTAGGAGGATACCCCGGAAATCTCATGCAATGCGCGCCCGATGAGAGCCGACGCCGCATCCATCTCGCCACCGGTGCAGCCGTACGCATTGCCCAGGGCGCCGCCGATTTTCTGACTGTTATTTAATCTGCGGTAATCAGCCTCAAGTTCCTCGTCTTCGCCTTCCCGAAGC
>CAVCFM010000184.1:0-13036 GCA_963601305.1 bacterium
CAGGTCTGCTGTCACCTGCGCATTCTGCAGATCATATTCCGCCTCAAGTACTCCACTTTCAAATTCAATCTGTGCCGTGTTCAATGCGCTCTCGGCATCGTCCACCGCGTCCTCATAATATGCGATCGCATCCGCGATACTGTCCGCCGTCACCGAGAAAAGTGCATCTCCCTCGCTTACGGTTGAGCCCGCCTCGGCATACACCTCATCTACAGTCATGGTTACTACGCTGACAGTAAATCCCGGATCCTGTTCCTCTGTCATAATCTGTGTTGTTCCGTCTTCCGAAAAACTATTTCCTGTCTCTTCTGCCACATCTTCCTGTCCGTTTGTTCCGCTCCCTGTCCCGGAGGTACTTCCTGTAACAGCCGAATAGGCAACTGCCCCTCCAAAGATTGCCACAGCTGCAACCCCTGCGACTATACACGAAATTTTACGATTCAGTTTCATCTCATTCGTCCCTTTCTTATCTGTTTGCGTTAAGGTTAGCAGTCCTATCTAAAATGTACTTGACTGCAATGTGACGGTTATGTGACGAAACAGCAAAAAAACAGTGTCCTCGTACGGTTTTGCGGGATTTTGACAAACACTCCCATGAGAGGTAAAATAGCTTATATCATGCATAATGAAAGGAACAATGATATGCGCAAGATAGCTTTTTTTGATATAGACGGCACGCTGACCTCCGAAGTGGACGGTTCCATCCCCCAGAGCGCGGTGGACGCCATCCGGGCAGCGCGCGCCCACGGGAATCTGATGTTTTTGAATACAGGACGCTGTTTTCAGAATGTGGAAATGCGGTTTCGCAATGTCGGTTTTGACGGATATGTCTGCGGCTGCGGCACAAATATTTACTGTGGCGGAAAGGAAATCCTCTACAAACCGCAGCCTCACGATGTGACTATGAAGATTGTGGAAAGAGCCAGGGAGACCGGCGTCAATCTTCTATTAGAGTCCAGGGATATGGTAGCTTTTGACCCGGAGCGTCCTCTGACGCACCCGGATGCCATCCGCCAGCGCGAGGCGTTTATTGCCAGAAACTATGAGATGCCGACTGATTTTTCGGATTACGAATTTACCTGTGACAAGTTTGTCATCTGGTTCTTGGAACCGGAGCAGCTCGCTGCGTTCCGCGAGGTCAGCGATTTGTATTTTACCTGTATTGACCGCGGCGGCACGTTCCGGGAGTTCGTACCCCACGGCTATTCCAAGTCCACAGGTTTACAGTATGTCTTAGATTACTACGGTATTCCGCTGGAGAACGCCTATGCGTTCGGCGACAGCAACAATGACCTGCCGATGCTTTCCTATGTACCAAACAGCGTGGCGATGGGGAACGCCAAGCCGCAGGACCTCAGGAAAAAGGTCTCTTATGTCACAGCGAATGCCAGCTGTGACGGCATCAAGCTTGCATTGGAACACTTTTCATTTTAACGAAAGATAAATGTCAACCATTGGGGAGGGGCTGCACATGAAACTGAAAAACAGTATTTTTAGTCTGCTTCTGTTTTTTACTCTGGTTCCACTTAGCATTTTTGGTATTCTCTCGATTTACGGAACCAACCAGAAGATTGATGAGATGGCAGAGCGCAATCTCGAGGCGGTCAGCAATAACCAGATCATGAACATCGAAAACTTCTGCCGCGACCGCAAAGAAGAGATGACCATGATCGCCAATTACGACCTGACGCAGGATGCCATTTTGTACAGCCTCGGGCGCACCAACGCCACCGTTGACCGCAGCTATGTGGACAACCTTCTGCGCGAGCGCAAAAAATACAGCACCTTCGTTTCAAGCATTTCTATTCTGGATAAGGATTTCCGTGTTGTAGGCTCAAGTGACAATTACGAAGTCAGCGAGATCAGTGAGTTAAAGTACATGAACAAGCAGTTCCATACCGGTGATTTCCTCATCGGCAATTCCTATGAGCGCGAGACTGACGACGGCACGAAAAAGCTGGTGCCGGCCTATATCGGTGTCTATCGGGACGACGAGCTGATCGGATATATCTCCGAGGAATTGGATACGGCTTACTTTGATGAACTCCGTCTGAATATGGATTCTCTGGCGGACAGCACTTTCTACCTGTTAGACGGAAACGGCGCCATCATCACTGCCGGGGACACCAAGCAAAAGAGCAGCATCAAAACATTTGTATCCAGCGATTCCGGGCGCGACAGTTTTCAGAAAGCCTGGGATGCGGTCGACCATGAAGCCAACCCCACCGGCAAAATCCAGTACCGTTACCAGGGCATGGATTATATCACTTATTACTCCTATGTGGAAAATACGGATTGGGGCATCCGCATCACCGAAAATCTCAGTGCCCAGAGGCAGAGTACCACTTCCTACAGTATTCTTGTCGTACTCGCACTCATCTTCCTCACAATCGGTATGTTCATCACTCAGAATTTTGTCACCAGCCGGCTTCTCTCTCCGATGGATGTGATCATGCAGACGTTTGCACAGATCCGCATGACGCAGGATTATTCCCTGCGTATTCCGGTAAAAACCTCTGACGAGATAGGGGAATTATCGAATGGGATCAACGGGCTGTTAGATTACATCGAGCAGGAAATCTTAACCACCGTGCAGCGCGCCACCGAAAGCGGCGAGCAGATTACGCTGGGTTTCCTCGATATCGATGATTTCCGGGATTATAATACCAATTACGGACATCAGAAGGGAGACTCCGTCATTCAGTTTGTCGCAAATGTTCTGCAAAATGAATTAAAGGGCGCAGTCGGAAGAAACGGAGGCGATGAATTTGTCTTCTGCTATACCGGCTCCATGGATGACACCGCCATCGACACGACTGCTTCACGCGTGTTAGAAAAGCTTAACACCACCTACATCGACGATGGCACAAACGAAATAATGCCGATACCTTGCAGTATCGGCATTGTAACCGCACAGGGCGGCAATCTTGACTATGTCAGTTTAATCCAAAAAGCAGATGAAGCCATGTACCATGCAAAAGAGGCCGGGAAAAACACGTTTCACGTCACACACTCCGGCATCTAGCTTCATTGCACTGCATCTATTTTTAAGTTCCAGCATAGATGCCGGCTGTAACGTTTTGTACCGGATCTGGGACTTAATTCACGTTCTGTTTTAAGCAGGTTTTCAGGTCATCCTCCGCATTGCTGATCTGTCGCAGATGAAATGTGTCCGACAGATACTGTAATACATTCGGGCTCAAAAATGCCGGCAGCACCGGTCCCAGATAAATGTTCTGCACGCCGAGGCTAAGCAGCGCCAGAAGGTCTGCCACCGCTTTCTGCTCATACCACGAAACGATCATGGACAATGGCAGCCCGTTGACGTCTGTGTTGAAGGCATCCGCTAACGCCGTCGCGATTTTTACCGCCGAGTAGACATCGTTGCACTGCCCCACATCAAGAAGTCTCGGCAGTCCTGCCACCTCCCCGAATTCCAGCTTGTTAAATCTGTATTTTCCACATGCCAGTGTCAAAATGATACAGTCCTCGGGCACCATTTTCGCGAACTCGGTAAAATAATTGCGCCCCGGTCTTGCACCATCACATCCACCTATCAGGAAAAAGTGTCGCAGTGCTCCGCTCTTCACCGCCTCCACGATCTTATCCGCATATCCAAGGGTCGCGTGATGTCCAAAGCCCACCAGAATCTCCTGTGGCTTTTGGTCCTCGTCAAACCCGCCGAGCTCGATCGCCTGCTTTATGATCTCGCTAAAATCCTTCTCTCCGCGCTCATTTTTCCCGATGTGCTTTACCCCTTCCCATCCGACAACATTCGTGCTGTAGATGCGGTCCTTGTAGCTCTCTCTCGGGCGCATCAGACAGTTGGTCGTCATCAGGATACACCCCGGGATATTGTCAAACTGTTTCTGCTGGTCCTGCCAGGCACCTCCGTAGTTGCCTATCAGATGCGGATATTTGCGCAGTCCGTCGTAACCGTGGCACGGCAGCATTTCCCCGTGTGTATAGATGTTGATGCCCTTTCCATCGGTCTGTTTTAACAGCATTTCCAGGTCTTTTAGATCATGACCTGAAACAATGATAAACGGTCCTTTTTTTATCGTGACATCCACTTTGTGCGGGAACTGATTGCCGTATATCGTGGTGTTTGCCTCGTCGAGTTTTTTCATGACCTCTAACGCCATCTCTCCGGTGCGCATCGTCATGCGTATCAGTTCCTCGACGGTTAAGCTGTCATCGGTGGTTGCCTCCAATCCGAGCAGATAAAAGTCGTCCACCGCATCGCTGTAATACCCCAGCTCCCTCGCCTGATGTCCGTATGCACTGATTCCCTTCAGCCCATAAATGATCGTCTGGCGCAGGGAACGGATATCCGGGTCCAGCGCATTGTCATACATAATCCCCGCCAGCGGCGCATCTTTTAACATCTCACTTTTGGTCTCCGGCAGATCATAGGTCGCATGCGCCGTGGGGTTGCTGCTTTTTCCCGCCAGCTCTCTGACCTGCTCTTTGATCCTCTGGGATTCCCGCAGCAGCGCCAGGTGCGCGTCCACATCAAAATTGACATTGGTGAGGGTGGTAAACAGCACATTTTCGATAAAGCTGACCACCGACTTGTCCATATGCGCACCGTTTTCCATCAGCACTTTTCCGTAACAGCTGATCCCTTTTACCTGCAAGATCAGTAAGTCCTGCAGATTCGCGATCTCCGGTGTCTTGCCACAGACGCCCATCTTCGTGCAGCCCTTACCGTTTGCCGTCTGTTCACACTGATAACAGAACATCTCATATCCCAGTTCCATATTATTACCCATAAACGTTTCCCTCCAAAAATACTCCTAGCCAAATATTCCAAGCAGCCTGCCAGCCCAATAGATGAGTCCGACAACCCAGCTGGAAAAAATGCCGTACAGAATGACCGGTCCCGCGATCGTAAAAATCTTGCAGCCGATCCCGAACACCTGTCCCTCTTTCTGAAACTCGATCGCCGGGGACGCCACACTGTTGGCAAATCCGGTGATCGGGACTAACGCGCCCGCGCCACCCCAGTTGGCAATCGTCGGATAAATATTAAATCCGGTCAGAAGCACCGCAAGCAGTATTAAAAGCAGGGAACACCAGCTTCCCGACATATCTTTATCCAGCCCGTATTTTTCACAGGTGTTTAAGATAAACTGCCCGATGCAGCAGATGATACCCCCGGTGACAAATGCTTTTACCATATTCAGCCACAGGTTATGTGTCGGCGTTATCTGTTTGACATAATCGTTATACTTTTGTTTGAAATGTTCTTTTTTCTCGTCCATTGCACACACCTCCAATATTGTCAGTATGTGCCGGAAATGGGCAAATATGCACGCGGGGGACTATTTTACTTTTTCCCACCCATCGGTGTCCCGGTCCACGACGTCGCAGACGGTAAGTGTCCCGTCATTTACCGTAAAACGGATATCGTAACCCGCGAATTCCATGCCGTAGATGTAATCCGGCTGCTTGTTGTAGGCAGCCCTCGGGTCCTGCTCTAACACCCGGATCGCGGCAAGCTGCTTTTCCTTTGGCAGAATTCCAAGAAGCTCCTCCGGGAAGATCACCGCTATGCCATCCCCGCTGTGCGCCTGTCCGAATCCGCCTCTTGCGTCTGCGTGGGCATCCGCATAGGGCAGATAGGGCTTGATATCAAAGATAGGAGTTCCGTCGAGTAAGTCCACACCGGAGACGATCAGCCGTGGTCCCAAATCGCCGTCCGTGATGACCTGCTCTAGCTTGACACAGGAGAGACCGATGGAGTTCGGCCGGAACGGAGAGCGTGTGGCGAACACACCCCGTTTTTCCTTCCCACCCAATCTCGGCGGATACACCGTGGCGTTAAAATGCTTCTGCTTTGCCTCGGAAAATTCCCAGAGCAGCCACAGGTGTGAAAATTCTTCAATCCCAAGCAGCGCTTCCGGCTGTCTGTACTCCGGTTCAAAAATAATCTCGCCCCGCAGCTCCTCCACAAGCCCGCTCTGCCTTGGGATTCCGAATTTGGATGGAAAATCTGTATGTATCTTTGCAATTGGTCGTATCGTCCGCTCATTCATCCTTTGTGTCTCCTCTTATATGATGACCTGCCACAGATTTTTTTCCTCACTGCCCCACAAAAACAGTTCCTTCATCTGGTCATCGTAATGATCCTCCGGTCGGTAGTCTTTTAACATTCCCACCAGCCAGGCTTCCTTCTCATCCTTCGTCTGTACGGATTCCAGACGTTTTTCCAACAGCTCCTGCAGCGGAACCGGCTCTATCTCATCCGGAATATCCACGCCACAGAGCTTTTTTAAAAGCCCCGCAGCATAATAATATTCATAGTTTCCCGTCAACACGGATTTTTGCATATTACATTTAATGATAACGCTCTGACGCGCAATTGATGGCACCATATCCTGTTCCTTCCTTTCAACCATCCATTGTAGCCCAGCCGCCGCCATCCGTCAAATACATGCGCTACATGAAGTTCCCCAGGAAATAATAAAGGGAGCCCACCGTCTTGCCAAGCGCCATGGCAAGCATGATCCAGGACAGTCCCACCTTTAATCCGGTACGCCGGAACAGGATCGGTATCGTATTTAAAATCTCCGCCAGCGCCACCGCCATACATCCCACAAAGATGCCCGCCGAGAGACCGTAAAAATAGAGAAGCAGCGTTCCAAGCGGAATCCGTATCTGTGGAAATACCGAGAGGAGATTGCCGCCGATCCCGCCTAAGATGATCGCATTTTCAAAATGCATGGTCTCTGCCGCCCGGTTGCATTTTCCGATCAGCCGCGGAATGATCCCGATGACGATCAGAAATGCAAAGGTGCCCGCCGATACGCCGATTCCGGCAGCCAGACCGCACAGCCCCAAAAACACATGTCTAATTAACATCTATGCTATGTCCCTTTCTCTCTGCATTTTCTATGAAAGTGGTATCGATATCTTTCTCATATTTGCGCATCTGCACCTGGATCGGCGTCGGGTCCGGCGTGATCTTTTTGCGTCCCACATGGTTGAAGAAGATAGTGATCCCAATCGCCAGTCCGATGCTGTAGCAGATCTCCAGCTCCGTCACCCCATTCGACGGGACGCCTGTCACCTGCTCATAAAATTGGGTGAACACATCCCCCACCGACACATCGTTGTTGAACGCCATGATCGTAAACGCCGCGCCGAAAAATATGATAACGCACAGCAGTACGGTCTTGGCGGCATCCACCCACTTTGGCTTGTTCCGGTTCGGCACATACTCGACGATAAAATCTTTTTCTCCCTCGTTGGATATCTGAAGATCCGGGTAATCCTCGTGGATCTGCTCGATGATCTTTAGCACGGAAAATACCCGCATCACATTTTTCTGACGCTTTGTGTCGATGGCGTCCGTAAACATATAGATTTTCTTCTGTTTGAGCTGGCGCAGCACCGCCTCGTTGGTGCACTCCATTTTTGCAATGTCCGACAACTTCACATGCCGGTCAGTCACGATCGTATTCTGATCAATTTTCAGATGTAACGTCTCATTTTTCACGCCCATGCCCTCATCTTATCTTTCCCGCACTCACAGTTTTTTACCAGTGTTCCCTCTGACGGGATCTCTCCGCTGCCGCTGTTTTTGATAAAAAGAAATGCGCCACAGAGTATCACAAGCACAAGTACTCCCACCAGCGCCGCCCGATATTTTCGTTCCTTCATATCCTTTTCCATCCTTTCCATTCTGTCATGCATTATCATTCCAAATGTAACAAATATTATGTATAAGATTGCATTTTTTCAAAAAAGATGGTACTTTTTCTTTATAACTAAAAAAGGGGAAACTAGAAATTATATGGAAGCAACAAAGGATGTAATGACGCTGGCCGTCGAGATCGGCGATGCCATGCTTAGAAATGGTGCCGAAATATACCGGGTCGAAGACAGTGTGCTTCGTATCATTGAATCATATGATGTGGCGGATTATGACGTTTATATGTTGACAAACGGTATTTTTGCCAGTGCAAATGAAAATAAAGAAGATGCCTACAGCATCGTGCGGCATGTGCCTTTAAGTGCCACACACCTCGGGCGGATTGCTGCCCTAAACCAGCTTACAAGGGATATCTGCGCCAAAAAATGCTCCCTGGACGAGGCGTGGATACGCTTAGAGGAATGCCGTACAATTCCCTTTGCAAAATCTGCGTCCCAGATTTTTTTCAGCGGTCTCGGCTGCGGAGGCTATGCCTTTTTGTTCGGCGGAACGTTTATCGATGCCTTTTTCGGCTTTTTTATCGGAATGCTCTTACAGGTATTCTGTGACTGCCTAAAACGACACAACACCTCACGCTTTGTCGTAAATATCTTTGGCAGCGCCATGGTGACTGCCGGAGCCCTGCTGGTACTGTACCTCGGCTTTCCGGTCTTATACGATAAGATCATCATCGGCTGTATCATGCCTTTAGTGCCCGGTATCGCCCTGACGACCTCCATTCGTGACTTTTTCAACGGCGACTATCTGTGCGGCACCATCCGCACGATCGACGCGCTCTTAACCGCTTTTTGCATTGCCGTGGGAGTCGTCGCAGTCATCACAGTCTGCAAACTATTATCAGGAGGTGTGTTCGTATAATGCTGTTACAATTTATCGTATGTGTATTTGCTTCGATTTCGTTTGCGGTGCTTTTTGCTGCGCCCAAATCCGAGTTGATCTACTGCGGACTCTCCGGTGCCATCGCCTGGGTCGTCTACCTTGGCTGTCAGGAATTAGGCGCCACCTCCGCCATTTCCAATATGTTAGCCTGCTTCTCACTGACCGTGGTGTCCAGGCTGTTTGCCGCAATCCGGCGCAATCCGGCGACTGTTTACCTGATCTCCGGTATCTTCCCGCTGGTTCCCGGTGCCGGCATTTACTATACCACCTACAGCCTGATCATGAACGACATGGATGCCTTCACCAGCAATGGCATCGGCACCTTAAAAACCGCCGGTGCACTGGTCCTCGGCATTATCTTTGGTTCCTCGGTGCCTCAGAGCTGGTTTAACGCAATCGGAAAGATCCCATTCTGGCGGCGGAAATAAGACTTGTTTTATTCTGTGTATAAATATAGCTCATTTGTGCGCCGTATTTATACACTGTATATCCGGGCATGTTCCAGAATATCAGCATGTTCTGCTGTGATTTTGACATCCTTTAAAGTTACCGCAAGCGGACTCTCCTCAAGTCCCCGGAGTGCGATTCCTGTTTTTGCCCCTTCCCCCTGTATCCGCTCAATGCAGATATCAGAAAATTCCGGCGCTTTATCCGAGACGGGAACTGCCGTACTCGATTCATAATTCATGCTGACCTGTATCGCTTCTTCCTCTACATTGGCTATTGTAATATCTGAAAATTTCACATCACGGATATAACCGCCACGCCCGCGCATGGATTTTAAACGGATGCCGCGCTGTGTATCACGTATCGAACAATCATGGACATAGACATCACTGACTCCGCCGGACATCCCGCTTCCTATTGCGACCGCCGCATGACCACCAAGGAAATCGCAATCCCTGATCTCCACCTGCTGGCATGGTCTGCCCACACGCCAGCCATCCTCATTCAGACCGGAATTGATTGCAATGCAGTCATCCCCTGTCTTAAATGTGCAGTGCTCGATCAGCACATCCCGGCAGGAATCCGGATTAATGCCATCTGTGTTTGGTCCCTTGGTTTCCACTCTGACTCCATTAATCCTGACGTGGTCACAATAGACCGGGTGAATAGTCCACTGTGGTCCATCCTGGATGCAAAACTGCTCCAACAATATGTTACGGCAGGAGATCAGTTGCAAAAAGGAAGGTCTTAAAGCAGCTTCCCGCGTGCCGAATACTCTTTTTTCTGGCGGGATATTCTTACTCTGTGCCTCGCACAGACAAGTCGCAGCCGCCTGCTGCAGCTTTTTCCAATGCCACCAGCTCTCTCCGTTTCCGTAAAAGATTCCCTTTCCCGTAATCGTTATGTTCTCGCAGTCTCTTGCATAGATAAACGGCCTGTAATTATAACATTCCACACCTTCCCACCTGGTAAACACGGGTGGAAGATAATCCTCCATGCAGTCACTAAAGCTTATGGTACACCCCTCTTCCAGCTGAAGTGTCAGATTGCTTTTTAACGTAATAGGACCGCTTTTCCATTCTCCCGCCGGCACAATTACTTTTCCACCTGCCGGACAACGGTCGATCGCCTCCTGGATTGTTTTTGGATTACCAGCTTCATATCCGCAGATTATAGTTTCTCCCATTCTCTCTCACCTCATATCATCAAATTACACAGGCAGCTGCCTGAGATTACATCATTGTTGTCAAAATCATTGCACATAGCGGCAGTACCAGGATACTGATAAATGTCGTTATGACGACTGCTCCCGCTGCAAGATCCTCGTCATATCCAAACTGTACTGCAAATACGGACGTGATCGCTGCACAGGGACATGCCTCTAAGAGCAGCACCACCTCTGCCACCATTCCTTCTACACCAATCAGTGCAAATACTGCAAAGCTTGCCAAAGGGATAAGTACCATGCGGAGCAGGATGATCCGGAAAATCTCACGGTTTCCAAACAGCTTTTCCGGTCTGCTTCCCGCGATCATCATTCCGGTAATGATCATGGAAAGCGGCGTGTTCATATTGCCCACTAACTGTATTGGCTGCCGGATAAGCTCCGGCACATCAATCCTGCACAAGTACAGGAGCAATCCGATCAGCACCGACCAGAGCACCGGTGTTGTGAAAATACTGCGAAACACTTCCCTCGGCCGCACTTTACCGCTGATCATTGCATAACCGGCTGTCCACAGCAGAATATTGAACATTGTCACATAAGCACTTGCATAAAGCAGTCCTTCCGCTCCAAATAACGCCTGTATCAACGGAAATCCCATATACGCCGCATTTGAGAAAATACATGCAAAGCGTATGATCGGTGTATTCTTTTTCCCTTTGGCGCGAAGCGTAAAAAGCATCGTGATTCCCAGTCCAAGCAGAAGCAGCACCGCACTCAGCCCGAAAGACTCCAACAGATTCCTAAGCACTTTGGGATCAAATTCCGTCAGATAAGAATTAATAACCATCGCCGGCACGATCAGATAGATAAGCAGATCAGAAAATGCTTTCTTTGCCTCCATTCTGACCGCCCCTGTCTTCACACAGGCAAAACCTGCAAACATCAATATAAATAAAACAACAACCTGTTTTGCTGTTATCACTGCTAATTCCATTCTCTTCCACCTCAATAAATCTGGATCATACCGGATGTTCCATCCAGCATCATCCTGTGATATCCGTTTTCTGAATTGTGCAGATGGCAAAGCACATCCTCGGCCGCCTGCTCCCCATCCCCGCACTGCAGCGCTTCCACAATGCGGATATGTTCCTCAATAGATGCCTGGTATCTGTTTTTGTGCTGCACATTTGAGAGGTTCCGGATCCTTTTTGTCTGCGTCATCAGTTCTTCCATCTGCTTAGAAATATACCGGTTACCTGTGCTCTGTGCCAGGAAAAGGTGATATGCCGCATCTGCATCCGGACAGATCTGCTCTTTCGTCTCTCCTGGAAATTTGGGAAGTTCCCCTCCCTCTTCCACCTGCGTTTTCTGACTCTCAAAAAATTTTCTCCAGTTTTCCAGTTTTTTTTTGTCTGCCCGCTTTGCTGCGATCCGCATAATCTGTGGTTCTATCATAAGACGTGCTTCATAAAGCTGCCTGATATCCTCCATGGAGATATTCGATACCACTGTTCCACGGCGTGGCATCACCACCAAAAGACCCTCCCTGGCTAACTGCTGCACCGCCTCGCGGACCGGTGTCCGGCTGACTCCAAGCTGCCCTGCAAACACCTTTTCCTCGAATATCTCTCCCGGCTTCCGCTTCCCGGAAATGATCTCCCCTTTTAAAATTCCATATATATCCGCTGTCATTTTCCCTCCCTGGTCTATGTGATATGCTACTGATATATCACTGATATATCAGTAAAGATAGCATGTAATACATCGGTTGTCAAGCTGCATGCTTCCTTTTCTATATAAAAAGGCGTAACAGCCGAAAACTGTTACGCCTAAGCCAGACCTTTTACTGTATATTATTATAGTATGCCTCTAATTTATCACAACAACTCAAAAATAACATTTTCATATTAGGGTCAAACTGCGTTCCCATTCCCTGCAGCATGATCTCCTTTGCCTTGGCAAGGCTCATTGACTCCTTGTAGCACCGCTTGCTTACCAATGCATCATACACATCCGCAAGTGCCATAATTCTGGCTTCAATCGGAATCATGCTGCCAACAAGCCCCTCCGGATAACCCTTGCCATCCCATCTCTCATGATGGAATCTGGCAATATTATATGCTGTGTCTACAAAATGCTGCTCCTCAACACCATCTAAGAGAATATGAACCATTTCACCACTCTTTACTGAATGGGTTTTCATAATCTGATATTCCTCATCTGTAAGACGCCCTGGCTTACAAATGATCGATGAGTCAATGGATATCTTACCAAGGTCATGCATAGGTGCGGCACGGATAATATCCGCTGCAAGCTGCTGATCTAACCCCAGCTTCTTCCGCTCCATTATCTCATTTACGATAATATTGATAATGTCACTGGTTCTCTTTACATGATCGCCGGTGGTATTATCCCTGTTTTCAATGATATTTGCCATACCGAGCGTAATTTTTCGCTGTATCCACGCAATGTTCGCTGTTTTCTTCTCAACCTCCCCGCTTAAGGTCTCGTTGTAGGATGTCATAACATCCATTGCCCGCTGCTCCTCTGTTGCATCCCTGATATCAAAAATATATCCCTGTGTCCTGCCATCTCTGCGCAGTGACAATTCCGAAATTTCGCATATACATGTCATCTCGCCTGCCTTAAATTTTCTTGCCACTGTTCCCTCTTTTTGGAACTGTTCAATCATCTCTTTAAAAAGCGGCTCATCCTCAGGCATCTTTTCATCTACGCGCTGCGTTTTTAACGACGGCTTAAATTCAAACACTTTTTCATTGCAGCTCATAAACCTCTGCTGCCGGTCTAAAACAACATAACCT
>CAVCFM010000184.1:13046-31619 GCA_963601305.1 bacterium
CTTCTGCTGTAATACTTTTGCTGTTGTGCGATAATGCTTGAAATATCATGCATATGCATCCGGTCGTAATTTATGGCAATGATAATGACCGAAAGTACATATAGATATGGCAGCAGCGAAAAATTGACATCCATAAAAGATTCCACGGCATATACCATGATAAACGATGCTGCGACCGCAGAATAATTGTAAAGAATCCGTCTGGAATGTGTGCCATTTTTGATATGCGCAGCAGTAAGAATACCCACGATCACCAGCAGAACAGCTGCCAGATACACCACATGTATTATCTTAAGAGGTCCCGATATCACCTTAACAACTGTTCCCGTATCCGTTATGGTTACTTTCAGTGAACTGTAATATAACCCCGTTCCAAAGGATACCCATACTATAAACGCATGCGCCATGGCTATTCCATATCCAAGCAGCTTGATCCATGCCTTCAGACGTACACCAAAGGAATACAGCATAGCAAAAATAGCAACTATGAGCAGCACCGTGCTGTCCAGATAAATAAAGCAGATCGCCAGTTCTGCCGCCTCTGGTGTCGTCACCCTGGATTTCAGCCAGTATCCTAATATAACAATCGGAATCAGCATTACGATCGTCCAATCATAGATATTGATGTTTTCATAATTTTTTGCTGCCATAAATATCAATACTAAAATCGATATGATAAGGCATATTCCATATCCCATCGTTGCCATTTATTTCATCCGCTCCTTGATGAAAAACTCCGCGATTGCATGCAGAGTATTCTCCTTTGCCTGTGTCTTAAGCAAATATCCCTGTGGCTTCAATGCAATCAGGGACTTTACTGTCTCTGCGTCATCCTTCGAGGTCAGAAACATAACCGGGATATCGGCTGTAGCCGACTCACTGCGGAGCATCTGCAAAAACTGTGCCCCGTTGCAGATCGGCATCTCATAATCCAGTAAAATCAGATCCGGCTTGTTGGTCTCTATCATATGAAATGCTGCGGAAGCCGAAGGACACACATTGACATTGTAGTCATTTTCGAGCCATTCGGACATCAGACGCAAAAATGTTGGAGAATCGTCCACCACAAGAATACTCCGTTTGTTCCCTTTCGCATTAAAATCCCGGATCAGCTCCTTTAGCTTTTCTGCAACCTCACTGTTATTTACCGGACGCTCAAAGCTTGTGGCGATAACATTCGTGACGCTTACATCGTATAGCGTATTAAGTGCATTGCTGTAACCGACCACGACCACTTTTCTGTTAAACTCAATGCAGCGGTCATACAAAAATACTCTGGATTCCGGATGTGCAAGCAGAAGCTCTGCATCAACCACAAAAAACTTTGGCATCTGCGGAATTGTCTCAAGCGCCTTAAGGCTGATGTCACATTTCCCCGTTTCATAACCGCCATTTGCCAGGATGTCCTTCAGCGAATGCATGATAAAAGGCAGTTCTCCATCTCCGATAAACAAAAAATCAAACGCTATTTCCATATCTTACCTCATTTATTTCCTTAATTTTTCACATAAAGCTACAACTTTCTCCGCATCAAGATTAGCCACTGCAGTTTCTAATTCCTTTAACAGACCTTTTTCGTTGGCATCCCACTCAAAGGACTGTAGTTTTTCCATGATAGAATCCGCATTTTTTATATCGTAAGCCTTCATGCTTGTCTCCAGCAGATGAAGCAGGGAGTCAAGCGCCTCATCCGACGGTTTTATGGACTTTTCTTCCGGCTTAGGGAGGCTCTTTTCCACTGCGTCCCTAAGTCTGTCCCATTCCTCGAAGAAATACGGCGTCACATCGAGAATCTCCTTGACGTTTTCATGTACAGCCGCATTCTCAAGCATTGCCGCCACACCGTATGCCTGAAAAGCTCCCATGACATTAGCAGAAGCCTTCATGGCATGCACCTTTATCCGAAAACTCTTTACCGCCTCACGGGCATCCGTCCCGTCCGTCATAGACCCAACATATGCCTTCAGCTCCTCTAAATCAGTATCTGCCACATTCACAAACTGCTTAAGCACAGACAGATAGCTTTTCATTCCGCCTGTGTGGGTCAGCCCAAAGGTCACATCCACGCCGGAAATAACCGGCAGCGCCGCCTCTTTACTTTCCTTTTTCTTCACAGTTCTTTCATTCTTCTTTACCTTGGATGCATCCAGATATGCAAGGATTTTTTTCTCAAGCAGCTCCGGCTGAATCGGCTTTGCAAGGAAATCATCAAAGCCCATCTCACAATATTCTTCTTTGGCTCCCTTGATTGCATTGGCAGTCAGAATGATCACTGGCGTATCAGGATTTTGTCCATCTTCCTGATTCCTGATCCTGTGAAAAGCCTCCACTCCGTCCATATTCGGCATCATATGATCCATAAAGATCAGATCATACTTCTGCTTTCCGGTTCTGTCGAGTGCGGCAGTTCCTGATGTAACTGCATCAATCTGAAGCAGCGTCTCCTTTAACAGCTCCTCAAATACCGTAAGATTCATTGCATTGTCGTCTACCACAAGGATTCTTGCGTCAGGTGCCGTAAAGAGCGCCTGATATTCTTCCTCATCAGCTGTCTCTTCCTCAAGATCGATCTGCCCGATCGGAGTTTCATCTACTACCTCCTGCTCAATCTCAAAGTAGAACTCGCTTCCCTCACCGTACTTGCTCACCACGTGAAGTTCGGAATCCATAAGCCCAAGAATACCTGTCACAAGATTAAGCCCGATACCTGTTCCCTCCACCGAATGGTTCCGCTGCTCATCAAACCTTACAAATCTCTCAGACAGCTTATCTAAATCTTCTTCCTTAAGCCCGATACCTGTATCCTTTACTGAAACCAGCAGATGTACCTGTCCGCCATGGACTTTTCCAAAAACGGAAAGCTTCACGCTTCCCTCATCTGTATACTTCGCAGCATTGGTAATCAGATTAATAATTACCTGTTTTAAGCGTATCTTATCACCGTAAAGCTTATCGGGCAGGTTCTCCGACACATCACATTGAAACTCCAGTCTCTCGAATTCCGCTCTTGTCTTTACCATGCTGATAATATCTGTCAGAAGCTGCCTGAACGAATATTCCTCTGGAACCAGTTCCATCTTGTCCGCTTCAATCTTAGACATGTCAAGTATCCCATTGATCAGTGACAACAGCATATTAGATGCACTGTTGACGCTTCTGGCATAAGACTTGACCACCGGCTCCTTCGTTTCTCTTAAAATCATGGTATTCAACCCGATTATGGTATTGATCGGAGTCCGGATCTCATGAGACATATTGGCAAGAAAGGTACTCTTCGCCTTGCTTTCGTGTTCCGCCTCATCGACACGATGGACGATTGCCTCCATCTCCGCCTTCTCATCATTAATGACCTGGATCGTAAATACAACCTTTTCAAGTGACATATCCTCCGCGCGATCCATGGCAAAAAAGCGGATTCGGCACCACCCATAGGTATTGCTTATATATTCCAATACAACCGTATTTCTGCCTTCTAAGCGCTCCGCAATCGTATCAAGATTACAGAACTCAACCGCCATTTCCTTATAGCTGTCGGTACTGTCATACTCAAACATATTTTTTAGCTGCTCCGATGCAGGAATGTTTTTGGGTCTTAACTTTTCCGACTCCTCATCCGCAACCACCGGCATCAGCTTGTCACTTTGCAGGTCGATAATGTAAATAATGGAATACACATCCGACAAGCTGAGGATTCCAGACTTCTTGATCTCCATTTCTTTGACTGTGTTCTTATATGTGACATCAGATACCACGTAAAACATGAGCGCGACCAGCCAGAAGATGAGCAGCGCCACGATTGTGTAGATATTATAGCCATCCGTGATCCGTCTGTGAAATGTATATGTCACCTCATAATCCGTTGTCTTCGGAAATTCAAGATAATACAGTATAAATCCCATTGTCAGTTGGGATTCCCGGTCAACTGGTGTCTCGTCATTGACCGCTGATGGATAATATATGACATAGTCTCCCTTGGAAAGCGGGATCAGCAGGTCTCCATCATACAGATAATCCAGTGTCACATCATCCAGTGAAAAATTTCTGAGATCAAGTGTCTGCACCTTTGCATCACCATTCACATGCTGATGGATCTCCACGGTTCCACACCATGCCTGATTCAGAAGACATTCGTCCTCTATATTGACTCTCATCTGCCATTCATCAATCTGGTATTTGGAATTATTGACAAAATTTACATCCATTGTCTGGGCGCTTAAGTCAACGGTCTCTCCATATAAATCGTACCCCCGTTTCATCCATGTGCTGGTAGCTTCATCTTTGCCGGCAATTGTCATACGCACACCATTGCTCTCCTCAGCCCCGGATATTACATGCTGCTGCCTGTTAAAATAATTCACGTATGCAACTTCACCTACGATCATGCAGATAATAATGGCCGGCAGAACAACCAGAGCCCGTTTTAAGCCCCTCATCCTGTCCTTTTTTGCTCCCATAACTGACCTCCCATGATATTGATATTTAGATCTGGTCTATCTCATCAAGCTTTGTAAGCGGAGCAA
This sequence comes from bacterium, assembly GCA_963601305.1. GTDB lineage: Bacteria > Bacillota > Clostridia > Lachnospirales > Lachnospiraceae > Roseburia. Next base: position 17,567 of record CAVCFM010000184.1, read on the forward strand.
TCTGTTCTAAGACATTATTCATGTCCTCAAACATAAATCCCTTTTGGGAAATCTTAATCTTAATATCTTCAATATCATCATCCACCTGTCCAAAGTACTGGACAGAATCAGCAATATTATCAGAAATAGCATCAATCGCGTTCTGGCAGCTGTCAAAGACCACAGACATCTGCTGGCTCTGTGCCGTAACGTTCTCTGCCACACCCTTAATCCCGGAAATCGTCTCCTGAGTCCTTACAACCTTTTCATGGGATGCATCAATCGCAGCTTTCGTATTTTCAATGGAAGTAACAAGGCGGCTATTACTGTTATTAAGCTCTTCCATGCTGTTTCTGATAGATGCAACTACCGTCTGGATTTCCTTCGACAGATCATTCACAGAATCAGCCACGACGGCAAAGCCCCGTCCGGCTTCGCCTGCCCTCGCAGCCTCAATGGACGCATTAAGTGCAAGAAGATTGGTCTGGCTGGCAAATCCGCTGATCTGCTCTACCTTCGCCCTGATCTCATCAAAATTGTGCTGGAACTGGTCAAATACATCCTGCACCTCATCGATTGTCTGTGACACTCCGCTGCTGCTCTTGTCAACTTCCTCTATGCCCTGATACGTGTTATCCGCTTTCTCCACCAGCTCTGATACAATGCCGTCAAAAGCTGCCGAGATTTCTTCGACATGTCTGAATTCCTCCTGGAATTCCCCCACAGAGTCGGAAATTCTGCTGTACTTGTCTTCCACCACATCGAAAGACTCGCGGATTATACTGATACCATCAATTGTAAGCTTTTCCTCATCCTGAAGCCTGTTCTTCTGTTCGGTCAGGTAACGCCCCACTTCCCGGATTGCTTTCATACGCTTTTCCACTCCGGCTTTTGTGTCCTTTTTCCCAGAGTCGACAGTTTCTGTTATTTTTCTTCTGTTAAATATACTCATAACATCCCCCTTTTACCTATTCAAATACGACAGCAACCATGGTCTGGTTTACATGCTGCCTGCCACACTGCTCACCACCGCCAACAATTCCAACATGCGGTCCAAGCTTCGCCATGCTGCCAAGGAATGATGTAAGATATCCTCTGTCTGAATACAAAAGGTGACGATAAATACAGTTGATTGAAAATACGAAGGATATCTCCTTATTCTCCGCTTTCATCTGCCGTCTTGTATCAGCGCCCACTTCGTCATAGTCTAACAATTCCATAACACTGATCGTATCGTTCTCGTTGATCTTCTTATAATTAAGCAGGGAATTATTCCTGCCAACCTGATACGGAGATGCAATATAGATGTCATCACCGATAATCCTTCCAAGCGGATTCGTAAGAACATGGGCGGCTATCTCTCCAGGCGTCACACCTGCATCCTCACAATACACGCTTGCTGCCGGTCTTCCATCGAGCGTTAAAAGTTCCTTATCCGCAAGCTTGACAGATGTTGCAATATGCGGCTTTGCACCCTCAAGTGGCTTGAAGATAAGCTCTGAATACACTCTTACTTTGCCGCTGGTATTCCTGATAATGGCATAAGCACAGGCATTGCTGTAAAGCTCTCCATCTGCCATCACATAGCTTACCGCTCCATCCGGTACACCAAAGACTGTTCCTCCCGCGAGTGTGATCCCGGCAGATTCCAGAGCGACATTCATCGTTGTCACCAGGCGTTCCTCATCATTGGTGCAAAATTCCAGGCATACCGTATCATTTTTGCCCGGGCGTACTTTTTTAATCTTCTCTTCCATATCCGGAATATCTGCCATCGGAACAGTTGATAAATTCCTGATCACACCGATCTCTGCCACTACATCCGATCCAAAACCGATCAGAAGCATTCTCGAATCTGAGGCTTCCGATTTAAAATACGTTGTCGAGCTTGTTCCCATAAGTGGAACCTGCCCATATTTTTCACTGATCAGCTTAGAGCTTTCCTCAAGCTGCGCATATGATGTTAATAAAATCAATAATTTAGGATTATTCACACCTGCTGTCACTTCTGCCACAGCAGCCGCCACATCTGACTTTGTTGATGTCCCTATCATTACCTGCATGTATCTGCTCCTTCCATTACTACTCCCTTTTTCGAGCAATTCTAATATATTATACTATTTTTTTCCAAAATAGCCAATACTATTTTCCTAGAACGGTTTTTGGACCAGTTTCTGGTATATCATTATATTTTTCATTGACATTAAACTTTTTCATTATTAAAATTTAGATAACATGAAAGTTAGGAGCTGTGGGGAGTTATGATTGATTATTTCGAAATAATAGGGGCGCTTACTACGGAGTATCTTGATGTCTATATGATCGAACCAGAACGTGATAGGGGGGTCACTCTTAAGCTTAACGGCGATATGATTGCTGACAGCATGGATAATCCGGAATATTTCTGCTATTCCGAGCGGCTTGCCGCATATGCTTCTGACGAGGTATACGCAGAGGACAAAACGTATCTCTTAGAGTTGGCGTCACGGGAGACCCTGATCGATCATTTTGCCAGAGGCAGCGACAGGCTGGAATTAAATTACAGAGTTCTGCAGGAGGATTCCCTGCATCATTACCGCGGACTGTATACCCGCATTTCAGAACCAGGGGCGCCATTAAAGCTTATTTCCAGTTTCCGCAACATCGACTATAAAATCTCCCTGCAGGAGGAGATCCGGCATGAGGGGCTCAATCATGCCTATACAGCAATATCGAACATCTATCTGTGCATGTACCGGTTAAATCTGGACTGCAATACATTTTTCACGATCAAGACCACAGATATCGTTTCAAAATATCTGCTTCCTGATTCCGATCTGTTTGATAAAAATGTAAAAAATATCATACATGGGCTCGTTACAGACGAGTGTTATTCCTCTGCGCTTGAGTTTCTGGATATCAGTACGCTTCAGGACAGGATGCGGCGGAAGGCACATCTGTCCCTGAAGCTTGACGGCAGGGATTCCCAGATGTACCGGCTGCATTTTATAAAGGAGGACACCGACGGAACCAGTCATGCCGGGCATATTATTTTTGCCATCGAGGTTCTCGATGAAGATGAATACCGTTCTGTCTTTGATGCTCTTGCCCGAAACTTCCAGAATGTATTCTGGGTAAATCTGACAGATGGAACCGCCAAGATTTTAAAGCTGGATGGATATATCACCAAGGGGCTCGACAAAAACGATCACTGTTTTTTCTCCTATCCGGCAATATTAAAGCAATACATTTCTGAGCGCGTGTTCCCGGAGGACAAGCAGCCGTTATATGACAAGCTCTGTATCAAAAATCTGTGCCATGTTCTTGCCAGGCAGCGTGAATACGTCGGCAACTACCGTGTGCTTGTCAATGGAGAGATCCATAATTACCAGTTCAACTATATTAAAATGAGCGGATTTGAATTTGTTGTCTGCGGTTTCCAGAATATTGACACGATCATTGAGGAACATCTGGCAGAAGAAAAAATACAAAGAGAAAAGGAGGAAGCCTACCAAAAGGAACTGATTGCCGCCAAGGATGAAGCGAACAGGGCGAACGCCGCCAAGACGAATTTTCTGCTCCGCATGTCCCACGATATCCGCACACCGATCAACGGCATAATGGGAATGTTAGATATCGCCGAGCAATTCAGCAATGACCTTGCACGCCAGGCAGACTGCCGTGAGAAAGTAAAAGCATCCTCAAAGATCCTGCTTGAACTTATCAATGAAGTCTTAGACATGGGAAAACTGGAATCCGGGGAGATCATCCTCGAACATATCCCTTTCTGCCTGACCGAAATATCCAGGGATGTCTACAATGCAGTCAAAAAGCTGGCAGATGAAAAAAATATTACCATCATCGAGGAAGATTGCCATGCCCCACAAAAGAACCTGATCGGCAGCCCCTTGCACTTAAAACGCCTGATGATGAATATTGTCAGCAATGCCATCAAATATAACAGGGATAATGGCAAAATCTATATCACCTGCAAAGTGCTTAATGAAGATGAAAAATCTGCAACTTTTGAATTTAAGTGCCGGGATACCGGGATTGGTATGAGTCCGGAATTCTTAGAACATATTTTTGAACCTTTTTCACAGGAAAACACCTCTGTCCGTTCCCAATATGCAGGCACAGGTCTTGGCATGTCCATCACCAAGAGCCTCACTGAAAAAATGGGTGGTTCCATCACTGTGGAGAGCACAAAAGGAGAAGGTTCCACCTTTGACGTGCTCATTCCTTTTGAAACCGCTGTCTCTGCGTCTGTATCCACCAGCGCCGAAGCAGATACCTCACACTACTCCATCCGGGATATCCATATTCTTCTTGTGGAGGATAACGAGCTCAATATGGAAATTGCGACCTTTTTACTCGAAAAAAACGGGGCAGACGTTACTCCAAGCTGGAATGGACAGGAAGCTGTGGATACATTTGCGAAATCGCTTCCCGGCACCTTCGACATTATCCTCATGGATGTCATTATGCCAGTCATGAATGGATATGATGCCACAAAACTGATCCGCAATATGGAAAGGACAGATGCCCATTCTATCCCGATCGTGGCCATGACGGCGAACACCTTTACGGAAGACAAACTTGCAGCAAAAGCTGCCGGTATGAATGGTCATATCGCCAAACCTCTTGATCTTAAGCATGTGGTCAGAACAATTGCCGAGCTTACAGGGAAGTCCCCCATCTCCGCCTCATGAAATCCAATATATGCCACCGAACGGTTTTAAGCCAGAGACCGCATCTTACGTTTGTATATCTTGAGTTTCTATCCCGGATATGATACTATTTAATTGAATAACGGGGAGGAATATGAAAATGTATAACTATAGTGCAGTCGGTGATATGACGGTATTTTTGCTCTGTATCGCCTTGTTATTGCTGTTAAAAGCAACCTATACCCAGAAGTCCCGGAGATATAAATTTGTTATCGCCGCATTGTTTAATCTGATGTATATCAGTACGCTGAGCATTGTTTTTCATTACTATATTTATCCGAATGTCGGAACATTTCATCCTGTCATCGTCTATCTTGTCCATAATTCCCTGTATATCTCCCTGATCATGCAACTCGGGCTGTATATATTCTATATTTTTGACCTCATCGATTACAGGCGCAAATGGAGCAATTATATGATGGTTCTGTTGTTTGCTGTGTTCACTATCCTTGAGACAACCTCTGCCTTTACAAAAATCGGGTTTTATATCCAGGATGATGTTGCATATCAGAATGCACACGACCAGATTTACCTGCTCTGGTATATCATGTATCTTGTCATCATGGCAACAATCATCCTCGCCAAGAATAAAGTCATCATCCACAAAATATATGTATCCATTGTACTGACTATGGGAATTTCTCTTTTTATCACCCTGTCCGAATTCTTTTATGATACGGAGACTTTTACTGTGGTATCGTACTACATCCCGGTCTTATCGGTTGTGCTTTTATTTCATTGCAGCTCGTATAATTCCAATTTCGGAGCAGTGGACCGGAGCGCATTGGTCACAAGAATTTCTTCCCTGATCCATGCTAAAAAAGACTTTCTTTTTGTAAATGTGGTAATTCCCGGTTTTTCCGAGATTGAGACTCTGCCGCAGACCTCCGAGGATTTCAAAGCCTTTACCCATGCCATGCATTATAAAGACTATCTGTTCCGTTACAACGAGGATTCTTTTGTGATGATCTTTCCTAAAAATTCGGATCCTACCAGAATTGAACAATTATTTGATGACCTGCATGGGCGGTATCAGATGTCACATCACATCACGATCATTGAATCGAATGCGTATTGCCATACACTGAACGACTATATGAGCCTGTGCCACACCAACCACAGCGGGAAAGCGGTATATAAAATTACAGAGACAGATCTTATCAGGTTCAACAAGACAAACATCATCAAAAAGGAACTGGAGGACATCGAAAAAAAAGCTGATCTAAACGATCCAAGGGTCAAGGTATACTGCCAGCCAATCCTGGACGTACAGACCAAGACTTTTACAACCGCTGAATCTCTTATGCGGCTGGAACTGGACGGACTTGGTTTTATCTACCCGGATGTCTTTATCCCGATTGCTGAGGCAGACGGCAGGATCCATGCCCTGACCATGATCATCCTCAACAAGGTCTGCCAATATATTGAATTGCATCCTGATATCCACCGGATTTCCGTTAATTTTTCGATGTATGAGATTTCAAAGCCCTTCTTCTATGAAGATATCATCCGTATTATCGATAACTACTCTTTCGACAAAAAGAAGCTTGGTTTTGAGGTAACAGAAAGTATAGATGCCGATGATTTTGACCTGATACGGACGATACTCACAAAGTTCCGCCAGCTTGGAATTACAATCTATCTGGATGATTTTGGCACAGGATATTCCAATATCGAACACATTGCCAGACTCCCCATCGACATCATCAAGTTCGATCGTTCTCTGGTAACATCCCTCGGGCAGAATGAAACGTCCTTAGAAATCGTATCAAATCTGTCCAATATGTTTCATATCATAGGATACAGTATTCTCTATGAGGGAATTGAAGACGGAAATGACCAGAACCGCTGTTTAACATTAAAAGCCAAATATCTACAAGGCTTTATGTACTCAAGACCAATCCCGATCGAACAGCTGTCAGATTTCATCGACCGGAAATATGAAAATGCGATAGCAATCCCATAAACCAGACGCACAGAAAGGAGGAACCAGACTATGCAGATAGATCTGAGCGTATATCAAAATGACCCTGCAGCCCTTAAGCATCTGTGGGAGGCAGCACATCTTGATCCACTGACAAAGCTTTATAACCGGTATGGCATGGAAACATGGATTACCGGACAGTTAGAGCGAATGGATGTTCACGATCAGGCTGCCATGCTGATGATTGACGTGGACAATTTCAAAAATGTAAATGACACCTATGGTCATATGCTTGGAGATGCCATATTGACCGACATTGCCGAACAGATTCTTCTGCTTTTCCAAAAGGATTTCTTCTGCGGTCGGATTGGCGGTGATGAATTTCAGATTTTTGCATTGAACCTCCCCAAAAAGGCTGTCTGTACCAGGGCAGACGCTCTGTGTAAACAGATAAAAGAAAAATACGAAAAGGGGCATGAACATTATCATGTTTCCATCAGCATCGGCATCGCTTTTTCTGGAAAAGAGCAGGGGCGGAGCTATTCCGAGCTCTATAAAATGGCTGATCTTGCGCTGTATCAGGCCAAGTGCAATGGGAAAAATGGCTACAGTCTTTACGGTTGGAATGTTTCCGCCGCTATACCTAAGTTCAGACAGGTCAGGCAGCAGGACAATACTGTTCAATTAGGCGAGAGTGGTTTTTCAATCACTAAGGTATTGCTTGACGCTGTCATCGATGAGCTCGCGTTAAAACACGATCCACAGACAACCATCGAACACATTTCCAGATTGATCGTAGATACCTTTGATGTAACCCGGGCCTATGCAAGCTGCTACACCAGGGACGAAATGCAGATTGGCAAATCCTACTACTATGCACAGAATGATGACCCTAATATCACACCCAATTTAAGAATATCCGGGCGTGAATATGAGAAAAAATGTTTTAACAGTGATGGCATTTTCTTCTGCACCGATATTGACAGATCCATCGAACCACTAAAAACTGAATTAAAGAGAATGAAAGTACAGACTCTGCTCCAGGTTCTCATTTATAAAGATGGAAAAATCATCGGGACTCTCGGCATTAATAACTGTGGCTACAAAAGGCTGTGGCAGCAAAGCGAGATTGAAGTCATACATACCATCGGAAAGCTCATGACCGATACCATTTACGAATTACAGCAGTCTATGACATCGTCATGAGCCATACACCTGATGAGGGAGCAGGCAGCTCCATTATCATAATGCCTGCGCCTGCTCCTCTATTGTGCCGCTATTTTTGCTGCAAGTTCCTCCAAGTACTCCCAGCGCTCCAGCTTCTCCTCCAACTGTTGCTCCGCTGCTTCCTTTTCAGCAAGCAGTTCTCCAAGTTTCACCGAGTTTGTGGCATTCGCCGCCATATCTGCATCTAACTTCTCTACTTTCGCCTCCAGCACTGCAATGTCATCCTCGATGGTCTCATACTCCCGCTGCTCTTTGTACGTGAACTTTAATTTTTTCTCATGCGTCCAAGTTGCCGTGGAATCTGCCTTCGGCTCTTTTTCCTGCGCTGTCATATTGCTTGCTGTCTCAAGTCCCCAGGTCTCTGCCGGGGTCATTCCCTGTTCTGCCAGCCGATTTACATAATCCGTGTAACCACCTTCATACTGACGGATTACACCGTTTGCCTCGAACGCAAATATCCGGCGTACCACACGGTCTAAGAAGTAACGGTCATGAGATACCGTGATCACGATTCCCTCGTAATTGTCGAGATAATCCTCCAAAATCGCCAGTGTCCTCGTATCCAGATCGTTGGTCGGCTCATCTAAGATCAGCACATTCGGAGCCTCCATCAGTACCCGGAGCAGATTTAACCGCCGCTTTTCCCCGCCGGAGAGCTTTCCGATCGGACTGTACTGTGCCGATGCCGGGAACAGGAAACGCTCTAACATATTTGAGGCGGATACCAGACCATCTGTAGTGCGCACATATTCTGCGGTGTTTTTAATGTAGTCAATGACTTTTTCCTCCGGGTCCATATACGCAATACCGGCATCTTTTCCGGTCTCAATCTCCTGGGAATAATAACCGATCTTAATCGTACTTCCCACTGTGATTGTTCCACAATCCGGCTCCACTCTCCCGGCGATCATCTTCATCAGCGTGGTCTTACCGCTTCCGTTTGCACCCACAAAACCGACCCGGTCTCCTTTTAAAAAGATGTAAGAGAAATCATCGATCAACACTTTTTCGCCATAGCTCTTGCCAATCTGGTCGAGTTCTATCGTGGTGCGCCCCATGCGGGAATACACCGAACTCATCTCAACAGACGCATCCGTCTGCGGTGCATCCTGATTCTTCAGCTCCTCATAGCGCTGTAAGCGCCCTTTCTGCTTGGTCGTTCTCGCCCGAGCCCCGCGCTTTACCCACTCTAACTCCTTGCGAAGGATTGTCTGACGCTTGCGCTCGCTCGCCTGAACGCTTTCCTCCCGCTCTGCCTTTCTGGCAAGATAACCGGAATAGTTCGTGTCGTAGCTATAGATGGCTCCCTTGTCTACCTCCACGATCCGGTTGCAGACACTGTCCAGAAAATAACGGTCATGAGTGATCATAATCAATGCGCCGCGCCATTTTTTAAGATAGCTCTCCAGCCAGTCCGCCATGGATGAGTCCAGGTGGTTCGTAGGCTCGTCCAAAATCAGCACATCGCACGGCACCAAAAGCGCAGCCACTAACGCCAGACGTTTCCGCTGTCCACCGGAGAGTTCCCCGGTCTTCTGCGTAAAATTGTAGATGCCAAGCCTTGTCATCATCGCCTTTGCATCGCTCTCCCCGACAAACTCACTGTTGCACTGTGCCATAACACTCTCTAAAACAGACAATTCCGGGTCAAAAACCGGGCTCTGCGGCAGATAACGCACCACGACGTGATTCGCTTTTGTCACCGTTCCCTCATCTGGTTCCTCAATACCAGCAATGATTTTAAGCAGCGTGGACTTACCGGTGCCGTTGATGCCGATGACACCTACTTTTTCTCCCTCCTGCAGATAAAAGGAAGCGTTGTCTAACAGTTTCCTCTCGGTATAAGACTTTGTGATATTTTCCAGATTAATAATATTCAAAACGTTCCCTCTCTATTTCGCGTAATTTTCCGGCTCCACATTAAACTGCCGGATATGGCGCAGGCACTCCATCGGAGGCATCGGTCTGCCGTAGTAATATCCCTGTATGTAGTTGACTCCAAACTGCTTCATCATCTCGCTCTGCTCCTCGGTCTCGATCCCCTCCACCACGATGGAGCGTCCCAGACCGGAAATCGTGCGGATCTCATTTTCAAGCACGACCCTCGCTGTCGGGTTATCAAACGCAGCCCAGACAATCTGCTTATCAATCTTAATCTCCTCAAACGGAAACTGAATCAGATAGGTACAGTTGGAGTTGCCGCTTCCGTAATCGTCCATGGTAAACTTGACTCCCATATCCCCGAGAGCCTTCATATGGCGCAGCATCAGATCCGGTGTGCTCACTGCGGTATTCTCGGTGATCTCCAATGTTATCATAGACGGTGGAATGTGATACTTCTGAATGATTGGCACAATCGTCTCCACAAGATTTTTGCGAAGGCACTGCACCATGGAGACATTGACCTGGATCGTCCGGATTCCCATAGATGGATTGGACAACACGTGCTTCGCCAAAAACTGACAGGCATCCGCCAGCACCTGCTCCCCGATGTGTAAAATACTTCCATCGCGCTCCGCCAGCGGAATAAATTCATCCGGCGGAACAAGTCCGATCTCAGCATCATTTAGCCGCACCAAAGCCTCGAGTGATACAATGCGATTCTCTGCGATCGAATAGATTGGCTGATAATATACCTCAAATGATTTTTCACGGATTGCCCGCATCATTGCCATCTCAACCTTCGTGCGACGGATGTATTTGCGAACCAGACCGGTATTCATTTCCACAACGGCACCGTTTCCTTCGGTTACCGCCTGTTCCAGCAAAAACTGATTCTTGCCAAGGAAATCCGACACCGAATGAAAATCCTGCGGATAATGCTGGATTACCATATTGAGCGGAAGTATCACATGATTCTCCTGCACTTCCCAGTCCTGCTCAAACCGCTCTTTTATCTGCGATTGTATCTCCTTACTCTTTCCCACCGGCACAAGCAGTGCAAATGAATCTGCCGAAGACCGGAACACACATCCATCCCCTGCAATCTGATGTAAAAATGCTGCCACCTTGCGCAGCAGATTGTTGCTGTTCTCAATTCCCAAAATCGTGTGGATATGCTGAAACTTCGTCAGATGCACGGTGATGACATGCGCCTCATTTTTATGTTCCAACATCGTTTTTAACTGTAGACGAAATGCATGCTCGTTGCCCACGCTTGTGATAATGTCGATCAGTTCTCTTGGATTCTGCATCGACATGTAGACCATCAGTAAAACCGATGCATTACTGACACCCACAAGAAGCATGCCACGCATCATGTACTGAAGCCCGATCATGATAACAGCCACAAGCACATAACCAGCCATAAAGCCCCGCGCAATCCAGCGTTTCTCCCCTTCCAGCTCACAAACTGCCATAAAATAGCGGAACAGCAGATACGACGCCAATCCTTCAAATATAAAAAAGGCAAACGCCAGCAACTCGTTTACCGTGTCCGGAACGAGTGCTGAATTTGCCAAACCGATACATGATAAAATATTAAAAATACTCTCCGCAATGCACGTCAAAAGAAGCATTCCAAATATCCGCGTCTTATCGCTTGGGAACTGGCGGATACATATAAAATGCAGTAAAATAACAGTCATGATCAGTACGGAAGCTATTTCAAAATCAATGTTATACTGCACCTGATTCTTCCTCCTGTGCTGCTTTCGCCTCGAGTATCGCTTCATTTAACTGTAGCATCTTCGCATCCAGCATAGACACGATCCCGGAACATTCCCGCAGATCCTGGCTGATATACTCCGGCGCATTTCCCTCGAACTTATAATAAATCTTATGCTCCAGACTCGCCCAGAAGTCCATCGCCATCGTTCGTATCTGAATCTCCACCTTTGTGTCAATCGTGCGGTCAGAAAGGAAGATCGGCACTGTTACCAGCATGTGGTAACTCTTATATCCGCTCTCCTTCGGATGCTTGATATAGTCCTTGACCGAGATAACCGTGAGGTCATTCTGCCTGCCGATCATCTCCGCCAACCGGTAGATATCGGAAGTAAACGAACACACAATCCGAATTCCCGCAATGTCATTGATGTAGCTGACCATATTGTCAATGGATGAATCGTAACCGTAACGCTTTAACTTCTTGACAATACTCTCCGGTGTCTTGATTCGTGACTTGATATATTCAATCGGATTATACTGATGCACCTGTTGGAATTCATCGTTTAATATCTCAACTTTTGTCTGTACTTCCTTGAGCGCGGAATTATACAAAAAGATAATCGTATTCCAGCTATCTACGCCTTCTCCTAATGTGAAATCGCCCAATGTGAAAGTTTTGTCCATATATGCCTCCAAAAAATCGTGCTAAAAACCTAATTTCAGTATAACACATTTTATACTTCAATGGGAGATTTTCCACTTTTTTTATTATAAATCAAGTTTCAAATCATTTTCACGAATCCATCCGATTTTGCGGAAAAAGGCTCCGAACAGCCAGGTAAGCACCGCCGGAAGCACAAAGGAAATTAAAACCAGTCCCGCCCAGTCGAAGCCGGTGACTGCTGCCTTGGTGCCGGCTTCGATATCAGCAAGCCAGCCGGTATAGACACCGATCTGTCCAACCAGTCCACAGGTCCCCATTCCGGATGAGATTGCCGGACCATTCATCTGCAAACCAAACACGCAGGTGGCAATCGGGCCGGTAACTGCCGATGTTAAAATCGCCGGCAGCCAGATGCGCGGATTTTTTACGATATTTCCCATCTGTAACATCGATGTACCGATGCCCTGGGCAGCCAGTCCGCCCCAGCCATTTTCCCGGAAGCTTAACACGGCAAAGCCTACCATCTGGGCACAGCATCCTGCTAACGCAGCTCCGCCAGCCAGACCGGTAAGTCCAAGCGCCATACAGATGGCGGCGCTGCTGATTGGCAGTGTCAGTGCAATTCCGACTAACACAGATACGAGAATTCCCATAAAAAACGGCTGCAATTCCGTTGCCCACATGATAGCCGAGCCCACCGCAGATGCCGCGGCGCCGATCGCCGGTGCCCACCACAGGGAGAGTCCCACTCCCACAAAAACGGTGACAAATGGAGTCACGATGATGTCGATCTTGGTCTCTTTGGACACTGCTTTTCCAAACTCTGCTGCAATGATCGCAATGACGAGCACCGCAAGAGGTCCTCCTGCCCCGCCCAGTTCATTGGCGGATGCTCCCACTGCTGCCAGTGAAAATAACACAAGCGGCGGTGCCTGCAGGGCGTATCCAATCGATACCGCCATCGCCGGTCCGACCACTGCCTTTGCATAATTGCCCACTGTCACTAAAAGCTCGATGCCAAGCTGTGTGCCCAGGGTGCTGACAATCGTTCCTATCAACAATGAAGCAAACAAGCCCTGTGCCATCGCTCCCATCGCATCGATCAGATACCTCTGTACTGAAATCTCAATATTTTTCCGTTTTAAAAATTCCATAACGCTCTCCTGTCTTTTTGCCGTTAGTCTTCCTCGATCACATGCATTTCCAGATAATCAAACTCAACCGCCTCGATAAAGCTGTCCTGTCTGAACCGGGTTTTTGCATGCAGTTTGAACTCATTTACATTGGATTCCAGCCAGATTGGCTTGCCCAGATCAAAGGCATAACACACCTCATCTAACGCATGAAATATCTTATGCGTCCTCGTCTCGTCCGACTCGTCCGTAACTGTCATATCTTTTACCAGATGGTTGTCCTTCATCATCTTAAACCAGATTCTCATCTCATTTTCCTCCCCGCCACTGACGATTTGCCTCATAGAGAAGCAGCGATGCAGATATCGCCGCATTTAACGACTCTACCTTTCCCTCCATCGGGATCCGGATATAATCATCTGCCATATCTGCAATCCCATCCGACAGCCCGTTTCCTTCATTGCCGATCAAAAATGCCGTCGGCTTTCTATAATCGGGTGCATCGTACATCTTCTGTCCCTTCAAATGCGCGGCATAGACCTGCACACCTCTTGCTTTTATCTCTGCGATGGTCTGTTTTAAATCCGCTGTCACATAATATGGCACGCGATAAATACTTCCCATCGTGGAGCGGATGGTCTTCGGATGGAACAGATCCACCGTCGTCTGATTCATGATGATCCCCGTCATGCCAGCCCCCTCGCCGGTGCGCAGCATCGTTCCGAGATTGCCGGGATCCTGGATGCTCTCCACAACCAGAAGTCTCGCCGGTTCTCCCGCAAGCAGCTCCTCTAACTCATATCGCGGC
>CAVCFM010000185.1:0-4613 GCA_963601305.1 bacterium
AGTCCGTCTACCACATTCAGGCACAAATCCAGGATACCGTCGATTGCCAAGAATCCCTCCGGAATGGACAGACGCTTATTTGCTGAGTCATCCAAGGTACGCTCAAACCACTGTGTAGCGGATGTGATTGCCGGATTTAAGGCATCGATCATCACATAACGGGATAGAGATGCGATACGCTCGGAACGCATCGGATTGCGCTTATACGCCATCGCAGAAGAGCCAATCTGATTCTTCTCAAACGGTTCCTCCACCTCTTTTAAGTGCTGGAGCAAGCGGATATCGTTGGACATCTTGTGTGCGCTGGCTGCAATACCGGCTAAAATATTGGCAACCCTGGTGTCCACTTTTCTCGAATAGGTCTGTCCGGATACTGCGTAGCACTCCTTAAAGCCCATCTTTGCGGCGATCATCGGGTCAATCTTGTCAATTGTCTCCTGGTCGCCGTCAAACAGCTCCAAAAAGCTTGCCTGCGTTCCGGTTGTTCCCTTGGAGCCGAGCAGTTTTAATGTGCTCATCACATATTCCAGATCTTCTAAATCCATCAAAAATTCCTGTGTCCAGAGTGTCGCGCGCTTTCCAACGGTCGTCGGCTGTGCCGGCTGGAAATGGGTAAACGCCAGTGTCGGCAGATTCTTATAGGTATCTGCAAACTTTGCAAGCTCTGCGATCACATTCACAAGCTTGGTGTGAACCAGTTTCAATGCCTCGTTCATCACGATGATATCGGTGTTATCTCCCACATAGCAGGAAGTTGCGCCAAGGTGAATGATACCGGCAGCTTTCGGGCACTGCTGTCCATATGCATAGACATGGCTCATAACGTCGTGGCGCACTAATTTTTCACGCTCTCTTGCCACGTCGTAATTGATGTCATCGGCATGTGCCTTTAACTCATCGATCTGTTCCTGGGTGATAACCGGCTTTCCGTTCTCAGAGAGTCCTAACTCCATCTCTGTCTCAGCCAATGCGATCCACAATTTTCTCCAGGTTTTAAACTTCATATCCTGTGAAAAAATATACTGCATCTCCTTGCTGGCATAACGCTCCGATAAAGGGCTTGTATATCTGTCTGTACTCATAAAATAATTCTCCTTTTTCTTCTATCTTATCGCTCGAAATCTCCGCGAATATCCTCTGTCGGCGGTTCCATCGGATAGGTTCCGTTAAAACACCCCTTACAGAGAGGCAGTCCGTCCACCATCTCCTCCAAACGGTCAATCCCCAGATATCCGAGGGAATCTGCTCCGATAATCTGGCGGATGTCCTCAATGGAGCGATTGTAAGCGATCAGCTGCTCACGCTCCGGGATATCGGTTCCGAAATAGCACGGCCATAAAAATGGCGGTGAGCTGATCCTCACATGAACTTCCGTCGCACCTGCATCGCGCAGCATTTTTACAATGCGGTCCGAAGTCGTTCCACGGACAATGGAATCATCGATCATGATGATACGCTTGCCGTCCACTGCCTCTTTTAAGACATTTAACTTCACGCGGACACTGGACTCTCGGCTGCTCTGCTTCGGTTTGATAAAGGTACGTCCCACATATCCATTTTTTACAAATGCGGTTCCGTAGGGAATACCAGACTGCAGGGAATATCCCAGCGCCGCCGCATTGCCGGACTCCGGCACTCCTACCACCAGATCTGCCTCCACCGGCGAATCCATCGCAAGGAAACGTCCTGCCTTGATGCGGGACGCATACACGCTGACCCCGTCAATGTGGCTGTCCGGTCTTGCAAAATAAATATATTCGAAGATACATCTCGCCTCCTGCTCCTTTGGCAGTGCCCGCGACATATCCGATACAATTCCATGCTCCGGTGTGATCGTAACCGTCTCTCCCGGCAGTACATCTCGCACAAAATCGGCACCCACCGTGTCTAACGCGCAGGTCTCCGATGCAAGAATATAAGCATTGTCACGCTTGCCGATGCAAAGCGGCTTAAATCCGTAAGGGTCACGGGCGCCGATCAGCTTGCGCGGGCTCATAACAACCAGCGAATATGCACCTTTGATCTTGCGACAGGCACGTCCGACTGCCTCCTCTACGGTCTTCGAATTCAAACGCTCCCTGGCGATGTGATATGCGATAACCTCAGAGTCAATCGTGGTCTGGAAAATCGCACCGGTGTACTCTAAATCCTTGCGCAGCTCCATCGCATTGATCAGGTTGCCGTTGTGTGCCAACGCCAGTGTTCCCTTCACATAGTTCAGTACCAATGGCTGTGCATTCTCTCTGGTGGAAGATCCTGCCGTCGAATACCGCACATGTCCCACACCGAGGTCGCCGCGCATCGGCTCTAAATTATCCTGGGTAAACACCTCATTGACAAGTCCCATTCCCTTGTAGGAAGTCACCTTCCCTTTTGGACCGCTCGTATCGCTCACGGCGATACCGCAGCTCTCCTGTCCTCTATGCTGTAATGCAAATAATCCATAATAGATGGTGGAGGCAACATCGCCTCCATCAAAATCATACATGCCAAAAACACCACATTCCTCATGCAGTTCATCCCCGGCATTAAAATTATCTCTCAACATTTTATTCTCGCTCATAAATTTCCTCATTCTGCTTTTTGGGGATGTCGCATTTTATTTGTCAAACGGAGTGCCGGTCAGCATCTCAAATGCCTCTTTGTACTTGCCGACAGTCTTCTCTACAACCTCATCCGGAAGCAGCAGGTCATTGTCCGGGTTTGCTTTTAACCAGTCTCTTACGAACTGCTTGTCAAAGGATGGCTGTGACTTGCCTGCCTCGTAACCAGCCAGCGGCCAGAATCTGGAGCTGTCCGGTGTCAGCATCTCATCACCTAATACCACATTGCCGTTCTCGTCCAATCCGAACTCAAACTTCGTATCCGCAATGATAATTCCACGGCTCAGTGCATATTCTGCGCACTTCTTGTAAAGCGCGATCGTCTTGTCGCGCAGCTGGGCTGCATAGTCAGCCCCCTTGCCCGGATAAAGCTTCTCTAAAATCTCCACACTTCTCTCAAAAGAAATATTCTCATCGTGCAGACCGATCTCTGCCTTTGTACTCGGTGTATAAATCGGTTCCGGCAGCTTGTCGGACTCTACAAGTCCCTCCGGCAAGGTGATACCACAGACCGTACCATTCTCCTTGTAGCTTGCCCAGCCACTTCCGGTGATGTAACCGCGCACGATACACTCAATCGGAAGCATCTCTAATTTTTTACACATCATGCTGTTGCCGTCAAAACGGTCATTCTGGAAAAATTCCGGCATGTCCTTAACATCTACGGAAATCATATGATTCGGTACGATGTCACTGGTATAGTCAAACCAGAATTTGGACATCTGAGTTAAGATTGCACCCTTCTTTGTGATCTTGTTCTTCAAAATATTGTCAAAAGCTGAAATTCTGTCTGTTGCAACGATGATCAGACTGTCTCCGTTATCGTAAACCTCACGTACTTTTCCCTCTTTGACTGGCTTATATTCCTGCATTCTCTTATCCTCTTTTCCGGCATGATGTGCATGCCATCTGTCTTTTGAACTGTTACTGTAGCCGTTTGGCCCGCACCATTCGCAAAGATGCCGCCGACCACGACCGAACTGCTACCAAAATTATAATACAGCGGCTTTCACAAAGTCAATGTTTTTGCCCGTATCTGCGCCCTGGGCGGATATAGAAAATAACGCTGTTTTTATTAGTATTTTTGTATAATTTAGTCGTCTTATTAGCCATGCTTATATGTATGTTTATGTCCTCTAATCCGGCAAATTTTTTTGAAAGATTTTTAATATTTTTTCAAAATAGTACTTGACGTACTAAAGTACCAGATGTATAATAATTTCAGGCTTAGGAAATAAGTACCAACCAGTTAGTACACCTAAGTTGAAAAGTTGCAATTATCAAACTTTTCATATAACTCCTCTTTTATCTGCCACAGGGCAGATTCCCCCAGGAAACTTTCGTCATCGTTTCCTGAAAAACAACTATGGGAGCAATCCCAAGGAAAGCAGTTCCTCCCCCGGGGCTGCTTTTTTTATATTCAAAAACAACATGTGCGCTTTAACGCAACACGATATTTCCTATAGAGTCCAAATTTTACCACAACTCTTGCCAACGCTTCCAAAAAAGGTGCCACATCCGTGACACCTTTTTTATTCCGTATATGATTCCCTTACAATGCCTATTTCTTGATCAACAGGGATTTTCCTGTCATCTCTGCCGGCTGCTCCATTCCCATTAACTCAATCAGGGTAGGAATGATGTCTGCTAAGCATCCGTCCTCTCTTAAGCCGTATGCAGCATCTGCATTGACTAAGATAAATGGTACCGGGTTGGTGGTATGAGCGGTAAACGGTGCTCCTGTCTCATAGTCTACCAGCTGCTCTGCATTTCCGTGGTCTGCACAGATAAACATCTGACCGTCCACTTCTTTTAACGCCTCAACTGCCTTGCCAACGCAAGCATCTACGGTCTCAACTGCCTTGATGGCAGCGTCTAAGATACCGGTGTGACCTACCATATCCGGGTTTGCAAAGTTGATGATGATCACATCGTACTTCTCGGAGCGGATCGCGCCGCAGAGCTTCTCGCATACTTCCGGTGCGCTCATCTCCGGCTGCAGATCATAAG
>CAVCFM010000186.1:0-5879 GCA_963601305.1 bacterium
GGCGAAAAGATGACTGTACCGGTTGTCTACACCGTATTTTTCTCAATTCTCACGGTCATCAATTACGTCTATGCCTTTTACCTGTCTTTTGGCATGGTATCGGATATGATGAATATGATGTAAATGCCGTGGCGCATTTATGAATGGAATGAAAATCTCTCTGTTACATACAATAGTGGCAGGGAGATTTTTTATGCGAAAAAAAAGGCGATGGAAGTTATGGCTGAACCGGCTGCTGACCTTTACCATCATTGCGGTGCTCACCCCTCTGTTAGTCACGATCGTCATGCAGCGGATGCGGTTGGAGCAGGTAATCTACGGGGAGCAGGGAAATGCAGATGAGGCGGAGCAGATCGAGGCGGCGCTGGTTGGCATAGTTGCAAAAGAGATTGATATCCAGGCGGAAACCGAGGCAATCGCAGCACAGTGTGTCGTGGCGCGGACCAATTATTATGATGCGACGGAGCGTGGATTGGAACTGCCGGAGGCAATGTCGGAAGAAGAAATGCGCCAGACGTGGGGAGACGATTATGATAAAAATTATCAAAAAATCGAAGCCTGCGTGCAGGAGACCAGATATCAGGTACTCACCTGGAAGGATGAGACCATTTATGCGGCGTACCATACCTTAAGCGCCGGTCAGACGCGAGATATGTCGGATGTCTATGAGAACGTGAAGATGCCGTATCTGACAAGCGTGGTCTGCGCATGGGATGTCACGGCAGAGGGATATCTGAAAGTCTATTATCTGGAAAAAAGTGAGATTGTAGAAAAATGCCGCGAAAAATTCCCGGAAGCGGAAATTGATGTGGATGCAGACCCGTTTCCGATTGCGGTGGAGGCGCGGGATGAGGCGGAGTACGTCACATCCGTAAAAATCGGCGACATCAGCTGCAGCGGGGAGGAGTTCCGCACCTGCATGGATCTGCCGTCGTCGTGTTTTTCCATCACAGAGCTGGACGGGAAAATCCGCATTGTGACGAAGGGGATCGGGCATGGACTGGGACTGAGCATCCACAGTGCCATGGAGATGGCAAAAGAAGGCATGAGCTACGAAGAGATCCTTTCCTATTTTTATCCGCAGACCAAAATAAAAGAAATGGTATAAACCATCCAAAATCGGTAAAACTAACTGTGAAATATAAACGATGGATGGTGAAAGGATATGAGAAAGAAAGGAATTGCCGCATTTTTACGGCGAAAACAATACGTGATCGCAGGCGCACTCGTGGTGCTTGCAGCAGTGGGAACGACTGTGCTCTACAGCAACAATCAGGAGCAGCAGCGGGAACAGTTAGAGCAGGAGCTTGCCGCGGAGCAGCAGGCGGTGGAACTGGCGGAGGCAGCAGATACCGAGGAGGCGGCGGAAGCCTCAAGTGTGATCGCGCCAAAATCCAGTGAGGCAGAGGACACCGACATGACCGAGCAGGCAAAAGCGGAGGAGACAGCGGCTGAGGATTTAGAGCAGTTGGCGGAGAATACGGAGGCAGAGGCTGCAAATGGGACGGCGGAAAACAGTGAGGCGACAGAGGGAGAGACCGCACAGACTTCGGCATCCGTGAGCCTTCATTTTTCACCGGAAAACGGGATTGAGTGGCCGCTTGAGGGTAATGTCATCTTAAATTACAGCATGGATTCCACGGTTTATTTTGCGACACTTGACCAGTACAAATACAATCCGGCGGTGATCATCCAGGGCGAGATTAACGACAAAGTCTATTCCGTCGCAAAGGGAAAGGTGACTTCCATTGAAAATGATGAGGTGACCGGCTGCACGATGACGGTGGACTTAGGTGACGGCTATACTGCAATCTATGGACAGTTAAAAGAGGCGAACTTCGTGGTCGGTGATTATGTGGAAGCGGGACATGTCTTAGGATATGTGGCAGAGCCGACCAAGTATTTTTCTGTGGAGGGCAGCAACCTTTATTTTGCAATGGAGAAGGACGGAAGTCCCATCGACCCGATGGAATTCCTGGAGTAGTGAACTTTTCGTGTCGTCCGCTTGAATATTCCGACGTTCTTTCATATAATAATTGTAGGAAGATTGACCCACAAGGAGGACGCTGTCGGTGGATTTTAGTGAATATAACGAGGTAGTGGGGGCATGGCTAAAAGAAGTGCTCCGCAATCTGGGAGTGGACGCAGAGCTGACACTCAAGTATTGCAGGGACATTGGGGAGTATGCCAGAAAAAATAACGATGCAAAATTATTGGGATTTGCGTACTATTACAGCGGAGAGACCTACTATGTCCTGAATGATGGGGAAAAAATGTTTGCCTGTATCTCGCGGGCAATTTCCTACCTGGACCAGTCGGAACAGTGGGAGCTTATCGCACGGGCGTATAACCTGATGGCGATTACTTCCTTAAATCGCGGAAATGCTCCCATTGCCATGGATTATTACCTGACAGCGCTGGGAAACTGCAAGCAGCACGGACTCTACCGGGAAGCCAATATGATACACTTAAACCTTGGCACGCTGTATCTGTCCAACGGACAGTATGATGAGGCGCAGCGCTATTTTGAAAAGGTAGAGGGGTATATCAAAGAGGAACAGAATACAGACCTGTACTACAGCCTGATTGCCTGCGTCTGTATTAATCTTGGCAGATGCTACCTGAACAAGGGCAATCATGCCAAGGCAAAAGAATACATTGCCTATGTGGAAGAGCATTGTATGAACCGGCTGCAAAAGACAGAACTGCTCTATCTGCTGTGCTTTAAGGCAAAGTATTATCATATAACCGGGCAGGAAGAGCTCAGGGATGCCTGTATCAGCCAGATCCATGACTCGTTCGATGTAAATATGGCAATCATGGATATTTTTGATGATTTCTATGATCTGTGCCGGCTGCTGTTGGAGATTGAGGCGGATGATGTCTTCTGGGATATTATGAATATCCTCGAAAAAATGACGAAAAGTGCCGGGATTATCAATTTACAGCGGAAAATCATATCATTAAAGATCAAATATTACAGGCAGCACAAGGACAATGCTGGATATCTTCAGGCGTCGGGTCTCTATTATGAATTGACGGAGGTCATGGAGCGGGAAAGCCAGCAGATGATCGCGGCGATGCTTGAGATGCGCAGGTCGTTGGAGCGCGCGAATGCGAAGCGGCTTGAGGTGGAGCGCGCGAATGTCCGGCTGCAGGAGAAGTCGGAGACCGACGCGCTGACCCATCTGGCAAACCGTTTCCGTCTTAATGACTATTCGGAGCAGGCGTTAAGCAGGGCGAGACAGGAGCAAAAGGGCTACGCGATCGAGATATTAGATATCGATTATTTCAAGGAATACAATGATAATTATGGGCATCAGGCGGGTGACGAGTGCATTATGGCAATTGCTGCCGAGTTAAAAAATATGGAGAGCAGCCGTATTTTCTGCGCCCGTTATGGCGGGGACGAATTTATCGTTCTCTATGAGGGCATGAGCCCGGAGGAAGTGTTCGCGGAGGCGGAGCGTCTGCGGGAGCGCATTGTGAAAAAGCAGATACGGCATGATTATTCCAAAGCTGTCCCTGTTGTCACGATATCGCAGGGCATCTGCTATGACATGCCGAATGAGGATCACCGCAACTGGGATTTTCTGCACGTGGCGGATGGCATGCTCTATGAGGTAAAACGAAAGAGCAGGAACAATATCTCCATGGGAAAATTAGACGGAACCATTCTTTTAAGCGGCTATTAAGGCAATGCAGGAAACATTTTGGGTGGAGCGCATAGAATAGAGATATAGTGTAAAATTCGCAATCGAGCATTTACATTTTTACCTCAGATAAAAGGAAGTAAAAGAGTCAGGAAATGATAGTTTGAATAAGTTACCTTTTGTCGATTGCTTTTCATATGCGTATTCTGCATTGACCCGGTGCCTGCGGATTGTTGCAGGTCGGGCTACATAGCCCCTGGTATAAGGCGCGCATGGCAGCGGCGTAGGGCGTGCTTTCTTGACAAATATGAATTGTCGTGCTATGATTTCCGATGATTGTAAGAGCGACTCGCGGGAGCGTGTCGCTCTTTGTCTGTGTATGGGAGGCCATATTTTGTTGTGTGGGGAACCACGTTTTATATTAGAAAGGATTTTGAATGGAAACAGTTAGATTTGATGAATTAGATTTGTACCCGCAGGTGCTGCGTGCGATTGCAGAGATGGGCTTTGAGGAGGCAACCCCGATCCAGAGTCAGGCAATTCCGGTTGTGATGTCCGGTGTGGACGTGATCGGACAGGCACAGACAGGAACCGGAAAGACCGCGTCTTTTGGTATTCCGGTGCTGCATAAAGTAGACCCGAACAATAAAAAGACACAGGTTATCATCCTCTCCCCGACAAGAGAGCTTGCGATCCAGGTGGCGGATGAGGTGCGTAAACTGGCAAAATATATGCATGGCGTCAAAGTGCTGCCGGTCTATGGCGGACAGGAGATCAGCCGTCAGATCCGCGCATTAAAGGGCGGTGCCCAGATCATCATTGGAACACCGGGACGTGTCATGGACCATTTGCGCAGAAAGACGATCCGCTGCGATGCGGTGAACACCATCGTGCTCGATGAGGCGGATGAGATGCTCAACATGGGATTCCGTGAGGACATTGAGACAATTTTGGAATATATCCCGTCCGAGGGACGTCAGACTGTTCTTTTTTCTGCGACCATGCCAAAGCCGATTTTGGATATCACCAAGAAATATCAGCATGATGCAGTGACCATCAAGGTGGTAAAAAAAGAGCTGACCGTGCCGAACATCGAGCAGTATTACTACGATGTGAAGCGCAAGGATAAGGTTGAGGTGCTCACAAGACTGTTGGATTACTACAATCCAAAGCTTTCCCTGGTATTCTGCAACACCAAGCGCATGGTGGATGAGCTGACCGAGGAGTTACAGGGCAGAGGTTATTTTGCAGAGGGACTTCACGGTGATATGAAGCAGACCCAGCGCGACCGCGTGATGAAGGGATTCCGCAACGGCAAGACCGAGATTCTGATCGCGACTGATGTGGCTGCGCGTGGAATTGATGTCGACGATGTGGAGGCAGTGTTCAACTTTGACATTCCACAGGACGATGAGTATTATGTGCACCGCATCGGACGTACCGGACGTGCAGGCCGCACCGGACGCGCCTTTACTTTTGTAAAGGGCAAGGAAGTCTACAAGCTGAAGGATATCATGCGTTACTGCAAGACGAAGATTGTGGCAATGCCGATCCCATCCAGCGATGATGTGGCGCAGATCAAAGCCGAGAAGGTCATGGACGAGATCGGAAGGATCATCGATGAAGAGAATTTAAAAGACATGATCGACATCATTGAGCAGCAGGTAAATGAATCGGATTACACCGCCATGGACATAGCCGCGGCATTTTTGAAGCAGGCATTGGGCCAGGTAAATCTGGACAATGACAAGGACGATGATTTTGACTTTGACAATACCGGTGCCGAGGAGGGAATGGTCCGCCTCTTCATCAACATCGGTAAAAAAGACCGCGTCAAACCGGGCGATATTTTAGGCGCGATCGCAGGAGAGTCCGGCATGCCGGGCAAACTGGTGGGTGCGATCGATATGTATGACAAGTATACATTCGTGGAAGTTCCGAGAGAATACGGAAAAGAAGTCTTAGAGGGCATGAAGCATGCCAAGATCAAAGGACGCAGCGTAAACATGGAACCGGCGAACAGCAAATAAAAAACACGTCGTAACTAAGGCAAAACGCGAAGCGGGTGCACAGTTTGTGCATCCGTTTTTTCTATATAAATAATAGCTATTTATCGATAGTTACTTTTCATATTCATCAAATCTTAATGATTTGCCCGATTGGAAATTCATATTTATAATCCGCCTTTCTGCGAAAGGCACCAATGCGTCATGAAACATCTTGGCT
>CAVCFM010000187.1:0-4700 GCA_963601305.1 bacterium
CGCCGCATCCTCCACGGATAAGATTGGCACATCATTGCACGTTCTCAATGCTTCTAATAATTCCATAGCATCCATCCTACTGCTCCCTCACTACTTTTATAGTGGCGCAGAAATCTTCTTTTCCAAGCCCCGCGTCCATCGCCTTCTGATATACCCGAAGCGCATTTTCCTCGCCCGGCATAGACACCCTACACTCCTTCGCTAAGTTCATACAGATATTGACATCCTTGTATTCATTTTCAATGGAAAATGCGGTGGTGTAATCCTCCTTTGCGATCGGCTCCTTCTTGGAGTCCAGATAAAAGTTCTGACCTCCGCCGTAAGAGATTGCCTCCGCAAACGTCCGAATGTCGATTCCGTTTGCCGCCGCAAGTGTCACGGTCTCATTGACTCCGTTCTGGATCTGGGAGACAAGCGCATTGTGGCAGATTTTCATGACAAGCCCCTTGCCGTTTTCTCCCATACGGATCACATGCTCGCCCATATACAGAAGGATCGGACGCATCGCCTCATAGACCGCTTCCTCGCCGCCCACATAGATTCCAAGTGTTCCCGCGATCGCCGCCGGCTTGCTTTTGACAACCGGCGCATCGATAAACTGCGCACCCGTCGCTTTTACCATCTGTGAGATTTCCACGGAGACGCTCGGGTCGATCGTACTCATATCGATGCAGGTCTTTTCGCCATTTAACACCGGAAGGATCTCGCCGTATACGCTTTTAGAATGTTCGGACTTTGGCACCATGGATATGATGACGTCGGCATGCTCTGCGACCTCCTTTGAGCTGCCGCAGCCAACCGCACCGACTGCCTCCAATTTTTTCACTTTTTCCTCGACAAAATCAAATACATATACTGTGTCATCGTGCTTTTTTACAATATTCTCGCACATGGACTCCCCCATGATGCCCAGGCCAATAAATCCAATCTTCATTTTTCTTCCCCCTTTTTCCTTTACTCCGTGATCGTCTTATCCCATGCGCCCTGGAATTTTGCCATTCCGTAATCGGTAAACGGATGGTAGATGCTGTCCTTGTACACCGCAAGTCCCGCTGTCACGATATCTGCCCCCGCCGTCGCACAGTCGACAAACTGTTTGCCATTTCTGACTGCCGCACAGATGATCTGCGTCTTTCCGTAAAAACCATAGTTTTTATAGATCTCAACGATATCCCGGATATACTCCTTGCAGTCCTCGCCGCTGTTCTCCTTCCATCCGATAAACGGAGATACAAACAGGGAACCGTTTTTTGCCGGAAGGATCGCCTGTGAAGCTGAGAAAACAAGGGTCACATTCGTTCTCACTCCCTTTTTCTCTAAGATGCGCGCAGCCGTGACACCGGACAATGTGCACGGGATCTTGATGACAAAGTTCGGACACATGCCGGCGATCTCACTTCCCATGGCAACCATCTCATCCACATCGTCCAAATGCGGATTGATCTCCACGGAGATCGGAAACTTCTCATACCCCACAATTCCTTTTTCCTCCACGAAATCCGCCATCTCTTTTAACACCTGTTTGAACGGTTTTCCCGATAACATGATATGGTTGGGATTAGTCGTCACCCCATCAATCCCAAATGTCTCATAAGCCTCGCGGATTTCATCAATTTTTGCACTGTCTAAAAAATATTTCATGATTTTTTCCTCCCATTTCTCATTTTCACCGCGTTCTCCCGGTTCCACAGCCTGTCATAAGAAAAACCGGTCACCTTCTCACAGATTGCGATCTCCTCTGCCGTCGCCACCGAGTCATCCTCGCCCTTGCGCCTCGCGATCTCTTTTGTGATGACCTCAAATTCTTTCTGGTTCATCGGGAACAATTTTGTAAAAATAAGGGTTGCCACCATCAGCACAATCGGCGCAAACACATAGATGTAAGCAATCCCCGTCTGCGTCGCCGCCGACTGTCTCTCACCGGCATTTGCAAGGACTTCGCTGTAGCCCACTGCCGCAAGGAGCACTCCGATGACAGCCGACGACAAGCCGGTTGCGATCTTTCTGACAAACGTTGCCATCCCGGAGCAGGTACCCGGGCGGTTGATGGATGTGATCAATTCATCCACATCCGCCATATCTGCAAGGATCGCGTAGATGGTGACTGACGAGCCCGCCATACCCATTCCGATCACAAACGAGAGTGCCAAGATTATCGCGAAGTTGGCGCCCTCATGCGAGAACAGAAGCATTGCGGCTGTCGCTGCGATCCGGATCGGGAATCCCACCATGATCGGAAACTTTTTGGACGTTACACCGATCAACGCACCGAATATAATCGTTCCGACAAACTGCGCCAGCAGGATCACCGCCATCAGCTTGGTAAAATTGCCACCGCCGTAAGCATTCAGCACGTCATCCACATAGTAAACCGCAAGGCCGGTCACAAAATCCGCTGCTCCCTGTCCACACAGGAAAATACCGATAAAAATCTTAAAACTCCTGCTTTTATACACGGTAAACGACTGTGCAAAACTCTCTTTCAGTGTGATCTTCACCACCGGTTTCTGCCGCTCCCAGGTCCCTGCAAATGTGATCAGGATTGCCACAAGGAAGATAACCGCAAATATCATTGCCACGTTCCGGTACGGCGCGGGATTGGTATTATCCGCGATCATGATCGTCGGGATCAATCCCGCAAGGATGGCTCCAAACGTCGAACAGATGGTGCGGACTCCGGAAAATTTTGCCCGGATCACATAGTCATCCACCATATCCGGCAGCAACGCATTGTACGGAACCATAACCACGGTAAATCCTGTGGAAAACAACATATACATACCCGCATAAAATACATACTGTCCCGCGACCGTATCCGCATCAAACCCAATCCACATCAAAACGAACGTGATTGCCGATAGGATGCTTCCGACCAGAAGATAAAACCGCTTCGCCCCAAACCGCGATTTTGTCCGGTCTACGATATTTCCCATAAGCGGGTCCGTGACCGCATCCCACACCTTGCCGATCAGCGGAATGGTACCCGCTAATGCCGGACTCATTCCCATCGCCTTTGTCAGAAAAACCGTATAAAATGTACTGATGATCACAAACGCTCCGCCGCCATAAATATCAGCCGCCCCATACGCCAGGCGCGAAGCCATACCCGTTTTCTTCTCCTTTGTCTTCATCTCTTCCCCCCTATACCTTTGCTATGTCCATAAGTTCATCAAAATAATTGCTGTCTTTGCGTATGAACACCGGCGGTTCCCCGATTGGTGCCGCAACTTCCACTTTTCCGCCGCTGTATTCTTTTCCGCTAAACAGATGAACCCACGTATCCTTCGGGAGATAGCACTCCCTTTTTACCTCTCCTTCCTTATATACCGGCGCCACTAAAATATCCCTTCCCAGAAGATATTCCGTTTTCTCGCAGTATGCCCATTCCTCATCGTAATGATAAAAAACCGGCCGCATCACAGGCGTTCCCATCCTGCAAGTTTCTGCCACACACTGCATCAGGTATTCTTTTAACGCCACATGCATCCCCACGCACTTGGAGAGCTGTTGCAACAATCCCTCGTCACTGTCAAACTGGACATTGTTCACCGGCTGATTTCCCTCGTGCGTCCGAAGCAGCGGAGAAAATACATTCATCTCCTCCCACCGCAGCAAAAGTTCTCTGCTCCGCCTCATGTGCATGATGGTTGTATAACCTCCGGCATCCGAATGTGTGATGCCGTATCCGCTCATCGCAAGGGAGAGCGTCGCAGGGATCACAGACGGCAGCCCGTCATCCACCGACCAGTCCACATGCTGGTCTCCCGTCCACATCATGGACGAATTTCGGATGGTTCCGGTATGTCCGGCTCTTGTGAAAAAAAAGACTTCTCCCTCTTTCCCACATTCCGCCACTGCCTCCCGGTTCATCTTCGCCCAGATTGCCGGCCATTGATTGTGGATCACGGACGGGTTATCCCCGCTGTAGAGCACGCAGTCCACCGGCAGATATTCCCCAAAATCTGCCATCCAGCCATCCATGCCAAGCCCGATCATATTTTTCTTGATCAGCCCCTTGTACCACTCGTATGCCGTCGGATTTGTAAAATCAATCATCGCCGCCGGGAAGGTCGTTATCGTCACCAGATAATCGTTTCCCTCTTTATCCTTCACGCAGTACCCGTGTTCGGACGCATAGGTATATAATTCCTTCTCGATCGCAAGAAACGGATTGATGTACCCCAGAAAATGGATCCCCTCTTTTTTCCACTCTGCAATCTTTTTATCCAGCCCCGGATATAGATTTTCATCCCATTTCCAGTTCCACATAACCTGATAGCCAAATCCGGTCTTTCTGCACCCCGACCAGTCCTGACACCACACTCCTGCCACCGGGATGTCTGCCGCTCTCGCTCTGTCTATTTTCTCGCCGACCGTCTGCGTCCCCTCCTGGATGCCCAGGATCACACCGTCATACAGCCACGATGGCAGTTCCCGCTGTCTGCCTAAAAGTGCAGAGAGCTTTTCTGACACCTCTGCAAAACTGCTCCCCGAATCCAGAATAAGTTCCGGTCTCTCCTGAAAAAACAGCGTGATCTTATCCGTTTTTCGGAAGTCAAACTCACTGTAAGCATTGACATTGCAGTGGACAAAATACTTATCACTCGACACAAACGTCGGCTGTGCATAATAGGATTCGTACCTTTCAAAAGCAAGGGTCCGCTGCGGATGCTTGCCGAGCACCTTTTCCCGGATAATCT
>CAVCFM010000188.1:0-5069 GCA_963601305.1 bacterium
ACGGTGGTGTGAGAGGTCGGCTAATCAATTAATGATTAGCCTCCTACTCGATTACTCTATAGGAAATACCGTGCTACGTTAAAGTGTGAAAGCTGCGCTTCCTATAGAGCAAAAAGCCGAGCCTAAAGGCTTTGACGGGCAGGATGCGCACCTCGCGGAGAGGAAGTTAATGCTTTGCATACCGCTCGCGCGCTGGCGTGTGCGGTGGGCGCACACTTTATTTCTTGTATTAAACAGCAGGAGCGTGTAAAATAAGAAAAAAGTCATAGAAAATGGGAGACATAGATTGAAGGTCATACATATTGCGGATGTGCATCTGGGCTGTGAGCCGGATGCCGGGAAAGACTGGAGCAAAAAAAGAGCGGGGGATATCTGGGATTCCTTTGCGGAAGTAGTGGCATTAGCCGGTCAGCAGAAAGCAGATTTTTTGTTTATCACGGGAGATTTGTTCCACGGACAGCCGCTTAAGCGGGACTTGCGGGAAGTCAACGAGTTATTTCGGAAGATACCGGATACCAGAGTGCTGCTTTTAGCTGGAAATCACGATTATATGCGACCGAAATCTTACTACTTAAGCTATCATTGGGCGGAAAATGTATACCTGTTCAAGCGGGAAGAACTGGATTATTACGATTTCCCGGAGCTACATACAACGGTTTACGGATTAAGCTACTGGCACAGGGAGATCGGAGCAAAGCTCTACGATGAAGCACAGCCGATGGACAAAAGCCGCACCAATTTTTTGCTGGCGCATGGAGGTGATGTGCGCCATATTCCATTTTCGCCGGAAAAAATCATAAACCATGGATTTGATTATCTGTTTGCCGGACACATACACAAGGGCGGCTGGCTGATCGCTGACCGTGCGTTGATGGCGGGAAGCCTGGAACCGACAGACTGCAACGATGTGGGTCCCCATGGCTACTGGATGGGAGAGCTGGAAAAGGGCAGATGTGACATGCACTTTTTCCCGATCCGCAAATGCGAGTACTGTCATGAGATCTATGAAGTTACGCCACAGACAACGGAGTGGGAGATACGAAACTGGGTGGAGCAGCTGCTTCGGGAGCGGCCGGCGTATCAGTATTTCCGGCTGAATATCAGGGGGCGCAAGGCGCCGGATGCCAACTATCATCTGGAATTCGCACAGGCGATGGAACGCATTGTGGATGTGACGGTGCAGCTTGTGACGGATTATGATTATGACAGATTGGAAAAGGAATATGCAGGGTCCCTGCTTGGCGCATACATTAAGACGATGCGGGGCAAAGAGGGAAACGTGGTCTCGCAAAAGGCACTGGAATACGGAGTGCAGGCATTGTTAGGCGAAAGGGATATGTAAGCGGATGCAGATAAAAGAAGCTAAAATATTTCAGTTTGGAAAATTAAATCAGCGGGAAATCCGTTTCGCACCGGGCATCAATGTCGTATACGGCGAAAACGAGACCGGAAAGACGACACTGCATGCATTTTTGCTTGCGATGCTCTTTGGCATGGAAAAAGGACGGAGCAGGCAGGATGCATATCTGCGGTATGAACCATGGCATGCGCCGTCCTATTATTGCGGCGCTCTGCGCTTTGAGGTGGATGGCAAGCCGTTTTATCTGGAGCGGAATTTTTATCACCGCGATAAACGGGAACTGTTGCGCAACGAGACGGATGGTGAGGAATTGTCGGTGGCATACGGGGACTTAAACATGCTGCTGGGCGGCATGTCGAAGGAGTTGTTTTCTAATACATATGATATTCCGCAGTCGGGAGCAGTGACCGGGAAAGAGCTGGCGGGGATATTGACGGAGTACCTGACGGCGGCAGCAGAGGGCGGCGAGGGCAGCCTTTATGTCGGCCGTGCATTGCAGCAGTTAGAGAAACAGAAGAAAGAATTAAATCAGGAATTAAAAACTATCCAGCAGGAAAAGCAGCAACAGCAGCAGGCGTTGCAGATGAAGCAGGAACTGTTGCACCGGGATTTGGACGGGCTGCGTGCAGAAATTGAAAAACAGGAACGTCAACAGGAAGCGTGCCGGGAGGCTTACGACGATGGGATAAAGCAGGCGGGGGAGAATTCGCCTGTCGGAGAGGAACAACCTGATGGCAAGAAACTCCCCGCCCGGAAAATCTCAGGAGGGCGGCTCATGTCGTTTGCTGCGCTGCTGTTTGTAATTTTATTCGTGGCAAACGGCGCATGGGGCGTTATCTCGCATGGAATTGATGCATTTTTCCTAGTACAGGAAGCAGTTCTTGGAATCATTGCAGGAATCTGCACGGCAGCTGCATGGCGGAGGCGGCATGCGACCACCGTGCAACCCGGACAAAATCAGCAGCCGGAGCAGAGCCGTGAGCAGATGGGACAGCCCGGACAGAGCCGCGAACAGACAGGGCGGCCGGTAGATGAGGCGCGCGATTTTCAAAAGGAGCGCGCCCAGATTGCAGCCGGAATACTGGCGCATTTAAGAGAACAGCAAAGCGAGAAAGAGGCGCAGCTTTACAATGTTGCCGAAGAGCTGGAGACATTGTCCGGTGCCGGGGAAAAAGAGCGGGCGCTGCGACAGGATATCGAGGCATTAGAGCTGGCAGCGGAGACCATCGAGCGGCTGGCGAAGGATTTTTGCGAGGAATTGCAGGATGGCTTAAACAGCGAGGTGTCACGTTATATTTCCAGATTTACAGAGGGCAGATATGACAGTGTGCGCGTGGACGAAAAAGGAAAAGTGCTGGTGCAGACGGAGGGAAAAGAAGTGCCACCGGAAGCACTTAGCCGTGGCACATTAGAACAATTTTACCTGGCATTCCGCCTGGCAGTAGGCGATATTGTGGCAAAAGAAGAACCGATGCCTGTCTTTTGTGACGAGGCATTTGGAATGTACGACGATAAACGGCTGGCGCAGACACTTCGCGTGTTAAGTGGGCTGGGGCGGCAGATTGTGATTTTTACCTGTCAGCACAGAGAAATGCAGATGTTAGAGGAATATCAGATTCCGTACACACAGATAAATTTAGTATAGAGGGGACGGAAGATGGCAAAACGAAAGAAAAAGAAAAAATACAGGGCGTTCTGGCTGTTTGCAAAACTGCAGCTGGTGCTGCTTTTGCTGGTGCTTGGCGCGTGCCTCTATTATACATTTGGCGGATACGGAAAGGAAGTGCAGGCATTAAAGACCGAGGCGGCATCCTTTGTGCGGTCGTCTAACATCGACACGTTCCGCGCAAATGAGACCGGCATTGTATATGCGGCAGATGGCACGATCATTTCCATGCTAAAAGGGGAAAAAGAGTCCTACTATCTCACCCGCGAGGAGATCCCGGAGAATGTTGTGGCGGCGATCATCAGTATTGAGGATAAAAAATTTTACCGCCACAAGGGCGTGGATTACCGCGCAATCCTTCGTGCAGTCAAGGCGATGATTGAAAACGGCAAGGTCACGCAGGGCGGAAGCACCATCACGATGCAGCTCGCGCGCAATATATTTTTGACGCAGGAAAAGACCTGGCAGCGCAAGGTGGAGGAGATTTTTATTGCGCTGGATCTGGAGAAAAAATACACCAAGGATCAGATCCTGGAATTTTATCTGAACAATATCTATTTTGGCAACGGTTACTATGGAATCCAGTCGGCAAGTTACGGTTATTTTACGAAAAATGTGTCGGATCTGTCCCTGTCGCAGATTGCTTTTTTATGCGCGATCCCAAACAATCCGACGCTTTACGACCCGCTCACGAATATGGACAATACGATAGAGCGCAGAAACCGGATACTTTCCAATATGTTAGACGATGGGAAAATTTCAAAAAAAGCCTATGAGGAGGCGACGGCGGAGCAGATCAGCCTGGAGCGTCCCGCCGGGCATGAAAAAAACGACTATGTGGAGACCTATGCATACTACTGCGCGACCAGGGCGCTGATGGAGCAAAACGGTTTCGTCTTTCAGACAGATTTCAATTCCGATGAAAAAGAGGCGGCGTATCAGGAATCCTATGAGGAGATGTATGAGACCTGTCAGAAGGATCTGTATACAAAAGGATACCGCATTTACACCTCCCTCGACCTGGGGATGCAGCAGGATTTACAGGACTCTGTGGACGACACGTTGAGCGGCTATACTGAGGTAAACGACGAGGGTATTTATGCGCTCCAGGCATCGGCGGTCTGCATCGATAACGAGAGCGGCTATGTGAAAGCCATTGTGGGCGGGCGCGCACAGGAATATAACGGTTACACGCTAAACCGGGCATATCAGAGTTACCGGCAGCCGGGCAGTGCGATAAAACCGCTGATTGTATACACGCCGATTTTTGAGCGCGGCTATACGCCGGACAGTGTTGTTGTGGATGAAAAAATCGAGGATGGACCGCGGAATGCCAATGGCAGATATGTGGGGAATGTCACCCTGCGCACCGCGGTGGAAAACTCCATCAATACCGTTGCATGGAAACTGTTTGACGAGGTTACGCCGGCAAGCGGCCTGGCATATTTAAAAGAGATGAACTTTGCGCGGATCGATGCGGAGGATTATCGTCTGACCTCGGCGCTGGGCGGTTTTACCAACGGAGTATCCGCGCTTGAGATGGCATCGGGCTACGCCACGATAGAAAATGATGGCGTCTACCGGAGACCGACCTGTATTGTAAAAATCGAGGACGCAGAGGGAAATCTCATCTGCCAGCCGGATCTGTCCGGGAAGACTGTCTACCGTCAGAATGCCAGCCGGATGATGACGGACGTGTTAAAAGGCGTGATCACCCGCGGAACCGCCAAAGGTCTTGGACTAGGCGATATGCCGTGTGCCGGAAAGACAGGGACATCCAACGATCAGAAGGATGGATGGTTTGTGGGGTATACCAGATACTACACGACCAGCGTCTGGGTTGGTTATGACATGCCGCGCGAGATGGACAGCCTGATGGGATCCACTTACCCGGGAAAAATCTGGCAGAGCTATATGAAAAAAATCCATGAGGGACTGACGCCGTTGGAGTTTTTGCCGATGCCCCAGTTGTCGGAGGAATATCAGACTACGCAGGAGGAAGCAAAAAAGGCAGAGGAGGAAAGACAGGAGCAAAAAGCGCAA
>CAVCFM010000189.1:0-7104 GCA_963601305.1 bacterium
CGCCGGAAAAACGGAAGTTTCCAAGGTACTCTAAGAAATCGTCATCAAAGATACCAAGGCCTCGAAGATAATTGATATCTTCCTCATCAAAATGCAGATTTTCAATATAGTCAATGACCTGAGCTAAACCGGCACAGATGGAGTAACCACCGTCGCAGGGATTGTTACGGTAAAATGCGTCAAACACGACAACATCGCGGTTGTTGTTTTTGAAATATCCCTGCATCATTGTCAATTCATATAAATCAGTCAGTAATGTCAAATTTAATGTACTCATAGATTGTGGACAAAAATGTCCCGCTCCTTTCTCCAGTTGGAAATAGTATAACATAGATTTCGCAGTGCCATTCGAAAATGCTGGCGCTCATTACGTCGTGAGCATGGCTCACTCAATAAATTCGCCGTTCGTCAATCACGCAAGCGCGTTGACTCACTTGCGCTCATTATATCATATTTTAGCGGAAAGTCATTGAGAAAATCGGAGAAAAGATATATATTATTGGATATATATTAGGTTATAAGTCACAGAAACTGGCTTGCGATAGAGGAGAAACAGATGGAAAAATCAAGAAGGGAACGGGCAACGGAGCTGTTTTTGGAGGGATACAATTGTACACAGGCGGTCTTTCTGGCGTTTGCGGATCTGCATGGCATGGACCGCCGGGCGGCAGCAGCGTTAAGTTCTTCTTTTGGCGGCGGCATGGGAAGGCTGCGTGAGGTATGCGGAACCGTGAGCGGCATGTTTCTGGTGGCAGGCGCACTTTATGGCTACGATGACCCGAAGGCAGTGCAGGAGAAAGCGGAGCATTACGCAAGGATCCAGGAGCTTGCAGCAGAGTTTGAAAAGCAAAACGGCAGCATTATCTGCCGTGAACTGCTGGGGATTAATGTGAAAAAGGAGTCTCCGGTGCCGGAGGCGCGCACGGCGGAATATTATAAGAAGCGTCCCTGCCCACAGCTTGCGGGATGTGCAGCGGAGATTATGGAGCGCTATATCAGGGAACATCCAGTCCCGGCAGGGCGCGGTTCCTGGGATGCAGAAAATGTGCGTCGGGCAGCGGATGTGGCGAATGTGCGCGGTTCCTGGGATGTAGCAAATGTGCGTCGGGCAGAGGAAACTGACCTGGAGGAGATCATGAAAATTTACGGCGGAGCCAGAAATTTTATGGCGGCATCCGGCAATCCGAACCAGTGGGTAGGCGGTTATCCGTCCAAAGAGCTGGTAAGGCAGGATATAGACACCGGGATCTGTCATGTCTTAGAGCAAAACGGCGAAATTCAGGCAGTGTTCTGTTATATCGAGGGGGAGGATGCGACCTACCGCGTCATCGAGGATGGAGCGTGGAAACAGGATGGAGCGTATGCAACCATTCACCGGATTGCATCAGCCGGAAAACAGCGGGGAATCGCAGAGCAGTGTTTTTCGTGGTGCGAAAAACAGGCAGTCCGGCACGGTTTAGGTGGGCTCAGGGCAGATACCCACGCGGATAATAAGCCGATGCAGAACGTGTTGATGAAGGCAGGTTTTGCATATTGCGGTATCATTCATCTGGCAAATGGTGCGGCGCGCCTTGCGTATGAGAAGACTTTTTGATAAACTGAACATAAATACAGATGGAAAGTGAAGTGAATAACGTGGACAATCAGGAAACTTACAATACAAATGGAAACGGATATCAATATTATTATGAACAGCCAGAGCCGAAAAAGGAAGGCAGCGGATTTGGAATTGCCTCACTGGTGCTTGGAATAGTGTCGCTGCTTCTGTTCTGTACCTGCCTCAACTGGATCACGGGAATTCTGGCAATTATTTTCGGAATCATCCAGATTGTAAATTACAGAGAGCGTGGTCTTGCGATCGGCGGAATTGTGACCGCGGCATTGTCCCTTGTCTTCGGAATTGTATTCTGGATATTTATGTTCTACTCCGGTGCAGGAACGCAGTACGAGGACTACTATGATTATTATTTTGGCAACCAGTACGATGGGAATTATGATGACGGCTACGATGGTTACGGAAACGGCGGCGGACAGGAAGGAGATGTTCCTTTTTATATCGATGAAGATAAAAGTGGACCGGGATTTTTGGTGCATTTGCGATAATCGTTAAAAGGCAGGCATCAGGTACAGGGAAATCTGCATATACATAGAACTGACGGAAGAAGGTTAGAGGGCAGGGCGTTTGCGGATCTTGGCTGGAAAGTTTACCTTAAAGGGAAGAAAAAAGCAGAAATGTGCCATACTCGTGCTGTTGCTGGGGATGGCATCTGTGGTCAGTTTTTGGAATGAGTTGCGGGAGACGGTCTCGTCTTCCGGGCAGATAGATCAAAAGAAAATAGCGATTACATTTGATGATGGTCCCAATGCAGATTATACGGAGATGCTGCTTGAGGGATTAAAAGAACGTGGTGTGTCAGCCACGTTCTTTTTGCTTGGAGCAGAGGTGGAAAAGTATCCGGAGATTGTGGCGCACATGAAGGAACAGGGGCATCTGATCGGAACTCATTCCTACGAGCATGTCAATCTGTGCAACTTGAGTGAGGCGGCAGCGATTGAGCAGGTCGACAAGACGAACCATGCGATTTATGAGATCACCGGGGAGTATCCGGAGTATATAAGACCGCCTTACGGCTGCTGGAAGAGCAATCTGGATTACGACACGGAAATGATCGAGGTGCTGTGGGACATCGACCCGTTAGACTGGAAGACCAGCAATTCGGATGTGATCAAGGAGCGGGTCGTGAGCAAAGCGCAGGAAAACGACATCATTCTGCTCCACGATGCTTCGGAATCCTCGGTGAAGGCGGCGTTTAAGATCATCGATGAACTGCAGAGCGAGGGGTATACATTTGTGACGGTGGATGAGATTTTATTTGACTGATGCACGGTATGCGTTATACTAAGAGATTGAAAAGTCCTGCCGGGAGCAGCCCATGTGGCAGGCGTATGCGTTGTGAATGTAAGGTGGTACAGTTATGCGGGAATACAAAAGAAAACAAGTTCAGAATATGACAGAGGGAAATCCGCTGCACTTAATTTTGCAGTTTGCAATCCCGGTGTTTTTGGGAAACCTCTTCCAGATCTGTTATGGATTGATCGATACGAAGATTGTGGGGAGCACCTTAGGCGAGGTGGCGCTTGCCTCCGTCGGTTCGGTGTCTACCTTATATAATCTGCTGGTGGGATTTTTTAACGGAATGACGCTTGGCTTTTCCGTGATCACTGCACGGTATTTCGGGGCAAAGGATTTTGAGCGGTTAAAAAAGAACGTTGCGGGAACAATTTTGCTCGGATACGGGATCGCGGTGGTGATGATCGCAGCACTGTATGGATTTTTACAGCCGGTGCTTACGATGTTGCATGTGCCGCAGGCACAGATGCAGATGGCGTCCTCGTATATCCGCATCTTAATTTTTGGAATGTTTATCACACTGGCATATAACATCTGTGCGAACACGCTGCGGGCGATCGGCGACTCCGTGACACCGCTGGTGTTTTTAGTGCTGGCATCGTTTGTGAACGTGGCGCTGGATTATCTGTTTATTCTGGTGTGCGGCTGGGGAGTTGCGGGAGCGGCGGCTGCCACGGTAGCGGCACAGCTGTTGTCCGTTGTTCTGTGTGTGTTTCATATCAGAAGGCGCGTTGCGGTGCTCTCCATCCGGCGCAGCCACTTTAAGCTGGAGGCAGATCAGGTACGGGAAATGTTATCTGCCGGGCTCTCGATGGGGATGATGTCGAGCCTTGTGAATTTTGGAACCCTGATTTTGCAGTCGGGGATCAACCAGCTTGGAACGGCGGTGATCGTGGCGCATACGGCGGCGCGGAAAGTCTTTGAGATATGGAACCTGCCGGTCAGTGTGCTCGGTTCCACCATGGCGACCTACAGCGGTCAGAACTATGGAGCCGGTAAGATGGAGCGGATAAAAGCAGGGTTAAAGACGTCACTGACACTGGCGTTGGGCTGGTGTGTGGTAGTATTTCTGATGGCGCACACGATCGGACGGGCAGTGATCGGATTTATTGCCAGCACGGATTCGGAGGAGATTTTGTACTGGGGCGGCACGTACCTAAAGATAGATATGTCATTTTTGATCGTCTGCGTCTTCATTGTCATCCTGCGAAATACCCTCCAGGGAATGGGAGATTATGTGACACCGATCGTGTCCAGTTTCATAGAATTGACGAGCAAGATTGTGTTCACGCTGGTGTTTGTGCGGATGGCGGGATACTGGGGTGTGATCTGGACAGAGCCGGTCAGCTGGATACTGATGGTAATTCCGCTTATGATACGGATGCGGAAAAAAGAAAAATAGTGACGAAGTGGGCGAAAAATGATATGATTTTATGCAGAATGGCGAAAATCGCATTAGGTACTTGTAAAAAATGACGATATCGTGTATGTTATTACATGGTGAGCGGTCAAGTGTCCGCTGTGTGAAGACACAAGGGGCAGAGACCATCAGGAGATACATCAATGGATTTATTTGATTATATGAGAGAACAGCAAAAGGAAACAGAATCGCCGCTGGCATCCAGATTGCGGCCGACCACACTCGA
Source organism: bacterium (assembly GCA_963601305.1). Lineage (GTDB taxonomy): Bacteria > Bacillota > Clostridia > Lachnospirales > Lachnospiraceae > Roseburia. The sequence goes on from CAVCFM010000189.1 coordinate 4,558, forward strand.
TGAGATGGTGGGACAGCAGCACATTATCGGCAAAGATAAGCTGTTGTACCGGGCAATCAAGGCGGATAAGCTTAGCTCGATCATTTTGTATGGCCCGCCGGGAACGGGTAAGACCACACTGGCAAAGGTCATTGCAAATACGACCAGCGCAGAGTTTTTGCAGATTAATGCCACGTCTGCCGGCAAGAAGGACATGGAAGATGTCATTGCCCAGGCGAAGAACAATCAGGGCATGTACGGCAAGAAGACGATCCTGTTTATTGATGAGATACACCGTTTTAACAAGGGGCAGCAGGATTATCTGTTACCGTTTGTGGAGGAAGGTACGGTGGTGCTTATCGGAGCGACGACAGAGAATCCTTACTTTGAGGTGAACGGAGCTCTTTTGTCCCGGTCTGTGATCTTCGAGTTGAAGAGTCTCTCCAAGGATGACATCAAGGTTCTGATAAAAAGAGCCGTGGAGGACAAGGAAAAGGGCATGGGTTCCTACAATGCGGTCATTGATGAGGATGCGCTGGAGTTTTTGGCGGATGTCGCCAACGGAGATGCAAGGGCAGCCCTGACAGCCATTGAGCTTGGCGTGCTGACCACGGAGCGCGGAAGCGATGGAAAGATACATATCGACCTTGCAGTGGCGAGTGAGTGTATCCAGAAGCGCGTCGTAAAATACGATAAATCCGGGGATAATCACTATGATACCATCTCCGCTTTTATAAAAAGCATGCGGGGGTCTGACCCGGATGCAGCAATCTACTATCTCGCCCGTATGTTGTATGCGGGGGAGGATATCCGTTTTATTGCGAGACGGATCATGATATGTGCAGCGGAGGATGTCAGCAATGCTGACCCGATGGCACTTGTTGTGGCAACGTCAGCCGCACAGGCGGTGGAGCGTATCGGAATGCCGGAGGCGCAGATTATTTTGGCGCAGGCGGTTTCCTATGTAGCAAGCGCACCGAAGAGTAATTCGGCAGTCTGTGCGATATCCGATGCGATGGATGTTGTCAAAAATACGATGACCGCACCGATACCGGTCCACTTGCAGGATGCCCATTACAAATCTTCACAGAAGTTAGGGCACGGTGTGGGATACAAATATGCGCATGCTTATCCGAACCATTATGTGGAGCAGCAGTATCTGCCGGACGGACTTACCGACCGCCAGTTCTACAAGCCTTCCAACAATGGATATGAGCGTCAGATACGCGCCTATTTTCACAAAATCAAGGGGATGTATGATGAGGATACATCCTGGCAGGATGCAGACAATCCCGATCCGGATATGGATGGATTATTATAAAGCAGTATGAGGAGGACGAAAAAATGCAGTCTTATCAGGAAATGAGCAAAGAAGAATTGTTGCGTGAAAAGGAATCACTTGAGGCGGAATACAAAAAATTCCAGCAGCGTGGGTTAAAATTGGATATGTCCAGAGGAAAACCATCCCAGGAGCAGCTGGATTTATCCATGGGTATGATGGATGTGTTGTGTTCCTACGTGGATCTGACCTGCGAGGATGGTACCGACTGCCGCAATTACGGTGTGTTAGACGGTATCCATGAGGCAAAGGTGTTGATCGGCGATATGATCGAGTGCAATCCGGACAATATCATCATTTACGGAAACTCCAGCCTGAATATTATGTATGATACCATTTCCCGTTCCATGACACATGGCGTTATGGGCAATACCCCATGGTGCAAGTTAGATAAGGTAAAATTCTTATGTCCGGTTCCGGGATATGACAGACATTTTGCCATCACCGAGTACTTTGGCATTGAGATGATCAACGTGCCGATGCTGCCGACCGGTCCGGATATGGATATGGTAGAAAAATTAGTCGCAGAGGATGAGGCGATCAAGGGTATCTGGTGTGTGCCGAAATACTCCAATCCACAGGGAATTACCTACTCGGATGAGACAGTGCGCCGTTTTGCCAGATTAAAACCGGCAGCAAAGGACTTCCGTATTTACTGGGATAACGCATACTGTGTACATCATTTATACGATATGGATCAGGACCACTTAATCGAGATTCTGGCGGAATGTAAGAGAGCCGGCAATCCGGATATGGTATACAAATTCTGCTCTACCAGCAAGATCAGCTTCCCGGGCTCCGGCGTGGCTGCAATCGCAACCTCAGCAAACAACCTGGAGGATATCAGAAAGCAGCTTAAGATCCAGACTATCGGTCACGACAAGGTAAATCAGCTGCGTCATGTACGCTTCTTCAAGGACAGCCACGGTATTTCCGAGCATATGAGAAAGCATGCTGCTTCCCTGCGCCCGAAGTTCGAGATGATCCTTGATACATTTGACCGCGAGTTAAAGGATTTGGGTGTCGGAAGCTGGTACAGCCCGAAGGGTGGATACTTCATCACATATGAGACACTGGAAGGCTGTGCGAAAAACGTGGTAGCCAAAGCGCAGAAAGCGGGCGTTACTATGACTCCGGCAGGTGCTCCGTTCCCATACGGCAAAGACCCGAAAGATTCCGTGATCCGTATTTCTCCGTCTTACCCATGCCTGGAGGACCTTACGATCGCA
>CAVCFM010000190.1:0-2757 GCA_963601305.1 bacterium
GTTTACGGTGTTTTGCATCTGGCTAAAGCCGTTACAGCCACAGTGGTATGTGGCAATGGCGACTGTGTTTGCAAGAATTATCTCGGCGACTTATAATTACAGTATCAATTATAAAATTGTATTCAAAAGCAGCGAGGCGGTTGGCAGGGCAGCCGTAAAATATATTATGCTTGCGGTTGTGCAGATGAGTGCGAGCGCGCTGTTTGCCACGATCTTAGTGAGGATCCTGCCGGTACTTCCGGAGGTTGTCACCAAGCTGATCGTTGATGTGGCGCTGTTTTTCTTAAGCTACTATATCCAGCAAAAATATGTATTTGTACGGGGGAAACGCGTATGACGAACACAGAACAATTTTTAAACATGGTAAAAGAATCCGATAGCATTGTTTTTTTCGGTGGCGCCGGGGTGTCGACAGAGAGCGGAATTCCGGATTTCCGGAGCGTGGATGGTTTATATAACCAGAAATACGATTACCCGCCGGAGACCATCTTAAGCCATACATTTTATATGCGCCACACAGATGAATTTTACCGTTTTTACCGCGACAAGATGCTGTGTCTGACGGCAAAACCGAATACGACGCACTATAAACTTGCCGAGCTGGAGGCTGCGGGAAAGGTAAAGGCAGTCATTACGCAAAATATCGACGGCTTGCACCAGATGGCGGGCAGCAAAAAGGTGCTGGAGCTGCACGGCAGTGTGCATCGGAACTATTGCCGCAAATGCGGGAAGGGGTTTGATGCCGAATATGTACTGCATGCCCCGGGCATGGTCCCGCTCTGCGATGCGTGCGGCGGAGAGATCAAGCCGGATGTGGTGCTTTATGAGGAGGGGCTCGACCAGCAGACGTTAGAGGATGCCGTATTTTACATCAGCCATGCGGATATGTTGATCATCGGTGGGACTTCCCTTGCGGTGTATCCGGCGGCAGGACTGATCGATTATTATAGAGGCAGCAAGCTCGTGCTGATCAACAAATCCACAACGCCGATGGACGGACGGGCAGATTTATTGATCCAGGCAGGGCTCGGTGAAGTGTTCGGGCAGATTGAGATAGAAAAATAACGGGAGAGTTTTATGGACAAATACGAAGTTGGCGACATTGTGCGCCTCAAAAAACAGCATCCCTGTGGCAGCAGTGAGTGGGAAATCCTGCGCGTGGGCGCTGATTTCCGGTTAAAATGCACAGGATGTGGTCATCAGATTATGATCGCACGCAAATTAGTGGAAAAAAATACAAAAGAAATAAAAAAGAAGTAAAAAACCCTTGAAAAACGTAAGGTTTTATTGTAAAATAAGGGCTCGTGATATAAAAAATATTCCTTGCTCACCGTATTTTGCGGCGGGCCAGAGACCAAAAGGAGGAAAAATTCGCATGAATAAGTATGAGTTAGCACTCGTAGTTAGTGCAAAGATTGAAGACGATGCGAGAACTGCTACCGTTGAGAAAGCAAAAGAGTACATCACTCGTGCAGGCGGTAACGTAACAGAGGTAGAAGAGGCTGGAAAGAAGAGATTAGCTTACGAGATCCAGAAAATGAACGAAGCTTTCTACTATTTCATTCAGTTCGAGGCAGCTTCCACTGTTCCTGCAGCAGTTGAGCAGGATGTCCGCATTATGGACAATGTTCTTCGTTTCTTATGCGTTAGAAAAGACGAGGCATAATAGAGAGGAAATCAAATCGTATGAATAAAGTTATTCTTATGGGACGATTGACTAGAGACCCGGAAGTAAGATACTCCCAGGGTGAGCAGGCAACAGCAATCGCGCGTTATACACTGGCAGTTGACAGAAGATTCCGCAGAGACGGTGATCAGCAGACCGCTGATTTTATCGGATGTGTGGCATTCGGCAGATTAGGAGAGTTTGCGGAGAAGTATCTGCGCAAAGGAACCAAGGTGGTTGTGACCGGACGTATTCAGACCGGCAGCTACACCAACAAAGATGGCCAGAGAGTATATACCACGGATGTTGTTGTGGAAGAATGTGAATTTGCAGAGAGCAAGAATGCAAGCGGAGACAACTCCGGCTTCACACCTTCCGACAGACCATCACCGAGCAGCGCAGCCGGAGATGGCTTCATGAATATTCCGGACGGAATAGATGAAGAGTTACCATTTAATTAATTTCAACAGGAGGTAATTATCATGGCTTTCAATAAAGCAGCTGACAAAGAAGGCGCACCTATGAAGAGACGCCCAATGCATAGAAGAAAAAAAGTTTGTGTATTCTGTGGTAAAGACAACGTAATCGACTACAAAGACACCAACAAATTAAAGAGATACATCTCTGAGAGAGGAAAAATCCTTCCTCGTCGTATCACAGGAAACTGTGCAAAACATCAGAGAGCGCTTACAGTAGCAATCAAGAGAGCACGTCACGTAGCTCTTATGCCATACGTATGCGAGTAAGTTTCACTTATCGCAGCGAATAAGCTTTTGAGAGAATGCCCTTAAGTACTTCGGTACTTAGGGGCTTTTTTGCGTGCGCCCCAAAAGGAGAACTTATCCGGTTCCGCTTGCAGTAGAGTAACATGTGTAGTAATATAGTACTACAAACAATAAGGAATAGGAGGAAATGGGAATGAGTTATGGAAAAAAACGTTTGGCAGTATTTTTAAGTATGCTGGTTGTTCTCATGACAGTATTCGAACTGGTTCCGGCGCAGGAGGTACAGGCGGCATCTAATGTCCGTCTGAGCTTTGAATATGGGGACATGCTTCTGGTACAGAAGGGCGACTCGAATCTGTATATGGG
>CAVCFM010000191.1:0-2345 GCA_963601305.1 bacterium
AGTAAAGAGGATATTTTTTATTTATCAGCGGTTTCTTTTTCATAGTCAATAAACATAAAAATAAATACGACAAACAAAATTGCCGAACAGCACAAAATCGCTTTTTCCTGAAGGTAATGGATCATGAAATTACCTGCAACCGCTCCGATCACAAAGCAGACGATAATTCCGTAATATAGCGACGCTTTTCGCAGACATTCTTTATCTTTTTTGTGGAAAAACTGAAACAGATTCTCCGTGCCGGTGCGCATATTTCCGATGCACATCGTAGTCGCAATTCCATTGCCGCGTATTTTCCGGAAACTCTCCACCTGTATTCCACAGGCAAACGAAGTCAGCGCATTTGCCGGAAGATTCATCGTCAGTGGGAAAAAACTGACTCCGACCAGAATTACCGCTTCTACTAAAACCGCCATCTGCCGCCAGTGCAGCACCGACAGCTTGTCCTTGGTGCGCACATACTCTGCCAGCGCAATGCCAAGTGCAAATGCAAACACCGGGAAAAAGTAGCGCACCGCCATATCAAGCTTGCCCTCGGACAAATACACACCAAACAGAAGAATGTTTCCTGTCTGGGCGTTGGCAAATACGTGGTCACGCATGATATACGAATACGCATCCATAAATCCGCCCGATATTGCAAGTAAAATTCCAAGTCTCATGGATTCAGACATTTGTTTTGCTCGATTCATGTCCAAAACACCTCTCTGCCATTTTTTACTATCATAGCACACTTAGTGCGCAATCGGTAGACCAAATACGACATCAATTATTTACGAACCGGACGGAATACGCACAATGTATTGCTCTCCATCCTGTTTTACCTGTTCTTTGATCCGGCTCTTCCACTCCTGCTTTTCCATCGCAACTTCCCCGTAGATGCCCTGCATCGTGAGTTCCGGGAGGTCTGGCAGCGCGCAGTGTGAAATGCGGGCATGCTCCATTCCGGGCAGTTTCTGTAAAAGCCCGTCCACTTCCTCTCCACCGCCAAGATTAACGATCACCGGTTCCTCTTTAAAACAGGCTAAACTGATCTTACATGCCGCCACGGCATCTTCCAACGTGCCAGCCGTCATCAGAAAACCTCCCTTATGGCAGAATCCTGCACTGGAAAGTCCTGTTGCCTGCACCAGCTCTTCGTTTTCTAACCCCAGCCATTTTTCCGGGAAACTGCACTTATAATTCATGGAATATTCCCGTTTTTGTGGCTGGATACAGTATCCGCCCCGGTTGGACGGGAATATCACAAATGCGATCTCGGTCTCTGAGAGTCTCTTCTGACACGGAATAAATTCCGGGAGAACCAGTATTTTTGCCTCATCCTCCGGTTTTTCCCCTGTAAAAAGCGCCTTCTGCTGCGCCTCTAAGACTTCCTCGATCCGTTTATCCGCCCGCTCATTGCCAAGGTAGCGCTCGAATTTATTTTCCAAGATCATCCCGGCTACGCCGACTGCCCGGAAAAATGCATCGTCACCGCTGCCCGACGCATCCCATGCCGGATTGAAATTTCCGATCAGCGTTGCGAGTTCATTTTTCTCCCCGGTATTGTCGTTGTTATCCAGTGGCTGCACAAACGCCTCATCAAAGGTCTGTGCGAGTTCCTCCCCTAAGATTTCTGCGCCCAACTGCTCCCAGAGCAATCCAAATGCCGCATACGGCACACCGTTTTCACGGATCCTGCTGTCTTTCTGGTGATGGTCGTACTCCCCGCGTCCAATGTCAAATACGATCCCGTCGTAATCTTCCGGGACTTTATTGCCCCGTGTGATCGTAATCTCCGGGTTTAAGTAGAGCAATAATGCTGATGAGAAAACATCATCTGCGTGAAACTTGCCGCTGTGGGTAAATGCTTTTGCGTCTTTTTGGGTGATCTGTTGTAATAATGTATGGTTCATGGTAATTTCCTATGTTTTCCTTTTTTGCGAATTTCCCTTATTATAGCACAACATCAATGTCCCCGTCGATGCAGATAGACTTCGCCCGGATTATAGCCAACGTCGATGTCTTCGTTGATGCAGATGGACTTTGCCCGGATTTCATCCGGCGCGTATGCCTCGCCCATATTCAGGCAGGCGTATGTGGCGTTCTGCCACTCAGCCGTCATTCTCCAGAACGGATATTTTATGATACCGGGTGTGTTATATCCCGTTCCAAGCTCCATAAAAAGTGTGTTGCAGTTCTCGTGCCTTCTCAAAAACTCCGCGTATCTGCCCGCTGCCACATGCCAGCCCTCATCCTCCACAAACGTGTTATCTGCGCGAAGATTCATCGACATAGGTCTGCCGCATTTCGGGCAATACGGAACCAGTTCAGAAGCGATCTTCATTGCCGGAGTCGTACCGTCC
>CAVCFM010000192.1:0-4382 GCA_963601305.1 bacterium
CCCACGATACTGTTTGTAAGCCACGCTGTTGTTAGTCTCGTCATCGTTGATCTCTTTTGCGATCGCCACCGCATCCCTCGGTAGTTTGTAGCTTTTACTCTCTGTCACATAGTTTTGTGCAGGGCATGTGGAACGGTATACCTCATAATATTTTGCCCCGGCTACTGCCTTCCAGCTGATCGTCACCTTTCCGTTTCCGGTGGCTGTTGCCTTGACATCGCTTACTGTCGCAAGTCCTCTTTTTTCACTTGCACTCACCGCTGTACTCTTTATATTTCCCGTGCCGCAGCCCGCCACATACACTGTGACCGTATCCCCCAGATTGATACCCGTGATCGAATAGGAATTTTTCTTGACGCTCTTCGTGATCATCTGGTCACTGTATGGCGTGCCCGCGCTGTCAACTATCCGATATCGAAGTTCATATTTCTTGGCATATGGGTTTGCATCCCAGCTTACCTTCGCCGTACTTCCCTGGATCGTAACTTTCAGATTCGTCGTTTGGGTCAGTGACAAGTCCACCGAATCTGTCCTGCTCTGCAGCTTTTTCGTCTTGCCGTTCTTCGTGTCTTTGTAGTACGCGTAAACTGTATAGGAATAGGTGTTTCCCTGTTCTAACTTCTTATCCGTGTAACTCGTCGTCTTGCTGCCCGTTATCGTCTTCACCAACACGCTTTTCGTCTGAGCCTGATTCGTGGACTGATTGGTCGACGACGAATTTTTCTTTGCAAATGTATCCGACGTCATCGTCGTATAGTTCCGGTAAATTTCATATTTTTTGACATTCTTGACTTTGTTCCATTTTATCTTTATGGAGTTCTTGGATGTCATCGCTGCCTTTGCCTGCAGGTAATTGCTCTGGCTGGTATCCGCATTAAAATAGACCCAGATACCATATGCCGTCTTCTTGGTCGTCGGGTTATACGCATATGCCCGCGCCTTATACCGGTAGTTCGTCCCCGCCTTTAAGTCCGTATCCTCATATGCGTTGGAGCTTATCGTTGCGATCTTTTTATATTTCCCTTTACTGTTCTTGCGATAAATCTCGTACCCGGTCACGATACTGCTCTTGCTGTAAAAATACAGCTTCACGCTCGACTTCGTCGATTCGATCCGCGGTTTGGACATCCCAAGGTCCATTTTTCCGCTTACGATCTTTGATTTCTCGCTGATCGACACATAGTATGGATATTTTAATGTCCAAGTCGCTCCGGTACTGTCTTTCCTTGTGATGGAATACGGTGTGGTATCCGGGCGCGACAGTAGATCATAGGTGCTGTCATAGGTCACTGCCACAAAATAGTAAGTCTGCCCAGGCACGATATCTGAAAATACCTCCCATGGGCACATCGTGTTTACTCCCGAAACACTCACATAACTCACTTTTGCCGCAGCTGTCGCCACGTCGCCTGCCACCGACGGCTGATCCACGTAATACTGATCTGAACTTCCAAACGGAGATGTCAGATCTTTTGACTCCGCCTTCGGGTTGGCCAGCTGATACAAAAATGCCTTTCCCTGCAATAGTTTCTGGTCCATCGAGTAGTAGATACGAACCGTCGTATTGTCATCCACCTTATCCCATTGCAGCCTAAAACCACCGGTATCCTCCTTGACAAATTTCAGATTTTTTACCTGTTCCACATTCCCCGATGTCGGCCTCACCATATTGATGATATTGGAATATTCCCCCATCGTTCCGTGATACACGTTATTGTGGTAATCGATCACTGCGCACACTCTGAAATAAAAATAATGCTTGCGGTAACCTGCATTCATATCATATATGGACACGGTCTGTTTGTTCGTTGTGACACTCCCATATTTGTACCAACTTACCTTTGCAAGTGTGTCATCATCTAACGCCGTCTCCGACGCATAATACTCCAGTCGATAAGAACCGGCGTCCGGCACAGCATCCCAGCTCAGCGTATATTCCGTATCGTTATTCTTCTTCGCTTTCAGATTCTTAACAGCCGGCACATCCTTCGTACTCTTCGCCGTGTATGCAAAAGTAACCGGATCTGACCACGCTCCTACTTTTACAATGACATTATCATTCTCTGATTTTTCATCTACCTTTTTATAATAGACCGCGCGCACCTCATATTTGACACTCTGCCCCGCAGGATACCGCAGCTCGGCAGATGTGTCCGTAAACAGCCCCTCTATGGCATTATCATGCAGTGCCAGAACATCGAAATAGTACGGTACCAGTTTTCCATTTGCCCGGATCTGGTAACCAACATATAACGCATCTCCTCCGGACGTCGTCTGTGTCGGATTGGTGACCGGAGTCCACGTCAGCTTATGATATGCGCTGTCAAAAAGTATCTCCCCATCCAAATAACCAAATACATTGACTCCGCTCTGCCAGATTTTTCTAAAATACCGTCCGTTGACATTGTAATATGCATATCCAAAATCTGTAGATTTCGCTTTTATACCATACTTCGTCGTCGCACTCGAACCGTCTGTAAGCTTTGTTACCAGCTCCATTCTTTGATAATATGTAAAGTAATAATATCCCTGCCCATTCGTCCGATATTCTGAAAAATATTTTCCATCGCACAGATAGGCACCCGTTGTATCTTTTTGTGGTGCAGTCTTTGAAACATAATACCCCAGCCCCCACAGCGCACATTTTTTATTTGTAATTGTTGCACCGTATATATAATATTGATTTCCGTATTTATAAAATCCGGTCGCCGAATCGTAATAGTTTGCCAGTGCGCCGGATAACAAAACATGATTTTCCCCGTTATACGCTAGATACGTACACTCAATCCGAACATTATTATAGAGAAAGCTGGAAAAAGATGCTCCTGCCTCAACCCCAATGACTTTGGAAACCGCATTGGCAGACTTCTTACTGTCTGTTTCGAGTATTTCGGTATCCTCCGTCTCTTCTGTCTCCTCGACTGCTTCGGTCTCTTCCGTCTCCTCGATGTCTTCGGTATCCTCCGTCTCCTCGGTCTCCTCTGTCTCCTCAATCACCTCAGTCGCTTCTGTTTCCTCGGTCGTCTCGTTCTCTTCCGTCTCCTCGGTCGTCTCGGTCGTTTCCGTTGTTTCCGTCTCCCCGGTAGTCTCCGTCGCTTCCGTTGCTTCCGTCTCCCCGGGCGCCCCGGGCGTCTCAGTCGTTGCGGTTGTCTCTGCCGCTCCGGTGTTCTCCGTCATCTCTGCTGACTCCGTGGTTCCATCCCAGTCATCTGTCCCTGCACTCGCCCATGCAGACGAATACCCGGTCGCATCAGCAGTTCCCCCGAACCTTGCCTCTGCGGCATAGATGCTTGAGACATCTGTCAGTAACACGCCCGCAGCCAACAACAAAGCCGCCGTGCGCGTCATGATTTTGTTCCCTTTCATCACTCATATCTCCTCTTTTAAATTGTTATGCTTTTTCGGCACCATCCAAAATTATCGCAGTTTATAACGGCAGTGTCAAGGAAAAAGTCTTTTCTGCTTTAATTTAGTGCAGTAATGCTTTTTTACGCAGATTCGCACAAAAAAAGACACTACATTTCCTACTGGAATCATAGTGTCTTCTCTGTAAAAATTATTTTGTCTCAAAAACGATGTTGTTCTTCCTGATCGTAACCACCACTTTGGTGCCACGCTTTATCTTGCCATCTAACAGTTCTTCCGCCAGCTTATCTTCGATCTCATTCTGAATCTTGCGGCGAAGCGGGCGGGCGCCGTATTTCGGCTCATATGCCTTCTCTACGATATAGTTCTTCACACTGTCACGCACGACAAGCTCGATATCAAGCTGTCTCTTGCAGCGCTCCGATACCTCTTTTAACATCAGCGTCACGATCTGCTTCATGTCTTCCTTATTGAGTGCGCGGAACACAATCGTCTCATCGATCCTGTTTAAAAATTCCGGCTTGAAAATGCGGCGCACTTCCTCCATGACACTGCTCTTCATGCGCTCGTAATTCTGCTTTTCATCATTGCCGGATGCAAAGCCTAACTTCTTCGGCTCCACGATCGCCTGTGCTCCCGCATTGGACGTCATGATAATGATGGTATTTTTAAAATCAACCTTGCGTCCCTGGGAATCGGTGATATGTCCGTCATCAAGCACCTGGAGTAAAATATTGAACACATCCGGATGTGCCTTCTCAATCTCATCAAAAAGAATGACTGCATATGGATTGCGGCGCACTTTTTCGCTGAGCTGACCGCCCTCCTCGTGTCCGACATATCCTGGCGGTGAACCGATCATTTTGGATACACTGTGCTTCTCCATGTACTCCGACATATCAACGCGTATCATCGCCTGCTCCTGCCCGAATACAGCCTCCGCCAACGCTTTGGATATCTCCGTCTTGCCGACTCCGGTGGGTCCTAAAAACAGGAAGGAACCGATCGGCCTCTTC
>CAVCFM010000193.1:0-3214 GCA_963601305.1 bacterium
CAAGGGATTCCATACCACCATCCAATGCCTGATAAATTCCCTGATATGCCACATTGATTCCTGCAAAAATAAAGCTGACAGAGATAATCCGCATTGCTCCGATAAAATACTCTCTGGACTGTCCGGCATTGAACAGCGTTGCAAACGCTCCCGGGAAAATTTCTGTGATAAAGATACCGAAAATCATCAAGACCACTGTATATATAAGACCATATCTGATTCCGTCCCGGATCCTCTTTTTACTGCGCATTCCATATGCAAAAGCTATGATCGGTGTGATCGCATCTCTAAGCCCAAATGCCAGGAACAGCACAAACTGCTGCACTTTATAGAATAATCCATATGCGGTCTGGGCGGATGGACTGAATTTCAAAATCAGGTTCATGACATACACCATGATAGACATAAGCGCCTGTGCGATGATTGCCGGAAGCCCGATCGCATAGATTTCTTTGATAATTCCGGCATCCGGCTTCATATACTTCGCTCCATGCTCAAATTCCTTATTTAATTTCATATGGAAAATGAATAACAATGCAGCCGATGCCACCTGTCCGATCACCGTTGCATAGGCAGCACCCTCCACTCCCATTTCAGGAACAGGACCAACACCATAGATCATGATCGGGTCAAGGATAATATTTACCACTGCTCCCACGACCTGACCTATCGTGGAATAAATGGAACGGCCGGTTGCCTGTAACAGTTTCTCAAATAAGGAGAAGAAAATAATTCCAAAAGAAATCACACAGCATATCCTAAGATAACTGGTTCCCATGGAAATGACTTCCGCATCAACGGTCTGCGACGCAATATATGCCTTCACTCCAAAAATTCCAAACAGCAGACACACCACATAGATAATCACTCCGAGAAACAAACTGTTTCCTGCAACCTTCGCTGCTTTTTTCGTATTTCCCTGTCCAAGCGTCCTCGCAAGAAGCGCATTGGTTCCCACACCTGTTCCGATTCCCACTGCTACCATAAGCATCTGAACCGGGAACACCAGTGTAAGCGCGTTAAGCGCCGCTTCACTTCCCACCTTCATGTTTCCGACAAAGGCACTGTCCACAATATTGTAGACCGCCTGCAATGCCATCGATAAGATCATAGGTATTCCCATCTGGACCATGAGCTTATTCACCGGCATTTCCTTCATTTTGTTACTCTCTGCCATATAATCCTCCTTGTTTTGCTGCACAAAAAAAGTGTGTGCTTATCGATAAGTTGGACTTACGCTGATAAGCTACACACTTTTAAATGGCATATATTAATGAATAAAAAACGAGCAGCAAAACTGGATTTACGCTAGTCTGCTACTCGTTCAGTAAGTTATTATATTTCTCTTTTTGGGAAAAGTCAAACAAAAAAATTCTTGCATTTTTTCTCCAACATCCCTTATAATATGCGTGAAATAAATATTTGCAATTAAAAGCCGGCTTATATAAAGCGTGAAATCATGAGGATATGCTTTTCCTCGCAGATTTCACGCTTATTTTTTGCAATGCCGCAGGAGGTCTTATGAATACCAAAAATAAACTGGCAGATATGCCAATACGCCCCTTATTGTACACAATGGCTGTTCCATTAATGCTTTCTTTGTTGGTACAATCCCTTTATAATATTGTTGACAGCATATTCGTGGCAAAATTATCTGAAACTGCTTTGACTGCTGCTTCGCTGGTATATTCCATTCAGTTTCTGATGATTGCCGTCGGGGTTGGAACTGCCGTCGGACTAAATGCCCTGCTCTCAAGGAAAATCGGTGAGCACAAACCGTACGAAGCCTGTCAGGCTGCTACAACCGGGCTTATTTTAATGCTGATTACCTCTTTGATATTTTCCTTAGTGGGGATTTTCTGTTCCGATGCCATCGCGGCAAGGCTGACACCAGACCCGGAATTACAGGAACTTTGTAGGCAATATCTTTCCATTAACCTGGTTTACTGCTGGGGAATTTTTCTGCAAACCTATGGGCAACGCCTGTTGCAGGCTGTCGGAGATACGGTATTATCAATGATATCTTTGATCATAGGCGCTGTGCTGAACATTATTCTTGATCCGATCATGATTTTCGGATTATTGGGCTGCCCCGCCATGGGAATAAGAGGAGCTGCCATTGCAACAGTGATCGGACAGATTGCAGGTGCTATTGCCGCCTTGCTCTTTAACCGTTTCAAAAACCCGCTCATCCATGTGCGGTTCAAAAATTATCAATTTAAAGTTCAGGATGTAGCCGATATTTACAGAGTAGGACTTCCAACTATCATCATGCAGGCAATCGGAAGCATTATGACTTTCGCTGTAAACAGTATTTTATTAAATATATCTACGACTGCTGTTGCATTTTTCGGAGTCTACTATAAACTGCAGAATTTCCTTATGATGCCTATCAATGGACTGGGCCAGGCAGCCATCCCGATTGTCGGATATAATTATGGAGCAAAAAAATTTGAGCGGGTACAGCAAGCCTGGAAGGTCTTGCTTCCAACGGGAATGGCAATCGCTCTATGCGGAACCGTAATCTTCTGTGTTCTGCCCAGACAATTATTACAGCTATTTTCCGCAAGCTCAGAAATGCTGGTGCTTGGTATTCCGGCACTTAGGATCATCTCCATTTCCTTTGTATTTGCCGCTGTCACAATTTTGTGTGGCTACTTCGCTTCCGGGCTTGGAAATGGCGTGATCAATATGATCAGTGCCGCAATCCGGCAACTCGTTTTGCTTGTCCCATGCCTTTGGTTTTTCATAAATACTGTTGGTATCACACACGGCTGGTATGCATTCTGGATTGCAGAGATCGTCGCCTGCATATACAGTTACTGCACATCACATAGATTATTAAAAAACATTTCACAAACGTGCGATGCCCCAAAAAGCGGGCAGGAATGGAGGTAAAATGAACGAAATATTTCACAGAACAAGTATCAGAAAATATCAAAACAAACCGGTTGAAGATGAGAAAATTGAGAAAATGTTACAGGCTGCCATGGCAGCACCATCTGCCGGGAACCAGCAGCCCTGGGAATTCTACGTTGTAACAGACAAAACCGCATTGGAAAAGTTATCAAAAACCAGTCCCTATGCGACCTGCACTGTATCTGCACCGCTTGCTTTCGTCGCATGTTATCGTGTTAACTGCACAATGCCGGAATATGCACAGATTGATATGAGCGCATCTGTCGAAAACCTCTTACTGGAAGCAGACTCACTG
>CAVCFM010000194.1:0-785 GCA_963601305.1 bacterium
ATATTGGAAAACACGACACGGCGGCGGATTACAGACGCCGGGCGGTGGCGCTTACGGATGCCATAAAAAAATACTGCGTGGGAGAAAACGGTCTGATCCAGGACGGACCGGGGCTGGAGCTTTACAGCACGCATGCGCAGGTGTGGGCAATCTTAAATGACCTGGTTGACACGGCGCAGGGAAAAGAAATGCTCGATAAAACCTTCGCGGTTCCGGGTATTCCGCAGTGTTCCGTCTCCATGAGTTTTTATCTTCTGCTGGCGCTTGATAAGGTTGGAGACCGGGAAAAAATGGATAAAATGTGGCAGCCGTGGCGCGATATGTTAGACAACAATCTGACAACCTGTGTGGAAAACACGACGGATGTGAGAAGCGATTGTCATGCGTGGGGAGCCCTGATGCTGTATGCGTGGCCGAAAATCTACGCGTCCAGGGATTGAGGTTTATTAGATCACGCGTCCAAGGATTGAGTTTTGTTAGATCACGCGTCGAGGGAATAAGTTTTATTAGATAAGGGGGAAAAAGATGTTTCCAGATAATTTTTTATGGGGTGGCGCTGTGGCGGCAAACCAGTGTGAAGGGGCATACAGCGAGGACGGAAAAGGGCTGTCCATCCAGGATGTATTGCCAAGAGGTGTGAGAGGTGCGCGGACAGCAGTTCCGACAGAAGATAACATGAAACTGGTGGGCATTGATTTTTACCATCGCTACAAAGAGGATGTAAAAATGTTTGCCGAGATGGGATTTAAGGTTTTTCGGACCTCCATCGCGTGGAGCCGCATTTT
>CAVCFM010000194.1:795-2519 GCA_963601305.1 bacterium
CGCATTTTCCCCATGGGGGATGAGGAGACTCCGAATGAAAAAGGGCTGTTATTTTACGACAATCTGTTTGACGAGTGCCATAAATACGGCATGGAGCCGCTTGTGACAATCTCGCACTATGAGACACCGCTGCATCTGGCGGAGGCGTATGACGGGTGGACAAACCGGAAAATGATAGGATTTTATGAGCGCTATGTCCGCACGATTTTTGAGCGGTACAAGGATAAGGTCACATACTGGCTGACCTTTAATGAGATTAATTCCATCCTCAATTCGCCGTTTATGAGCGGTGGCATCAATACGTCGAAGGAGGAGCTGACGGACAGCCAGCTGTATCAGGCAATCCACAATGAGATGGTGGCGAGCGCGCTGGCAACAAAAATCGGGCATGAGATCAACCCGGATTTTCAGATTGGCTGCATGATCCTAAGTATGCCGGTCTATCCCCTCTCGCCGGACCCGGCAGATGTGATCGCGGCGATGGAAGAGGAACACAAGCATGATATGTTTACGGAGATCCATGTCAGAGGCGAATATCCGGGGTACATGCTCCGTTACATGCGGGAGCATGGAATTGAGGTGGATATCACGGAGGAGGACCGGGAGATTTTGAAAAATACCGTGGACTTTATCTCGTTTAGCTATTACGTCAGTGTCTGTGCCACCGCCGACCCGGCAAAAAATAAGCGGGGTGAGGGAAATCTCTTAGGTGGCGTGCCAAATCCCACACTCAAGGCGAGTGAGTGGGGCTGGCAGATAGACCCGAAGGGACTGCGCTACATATTAAATCAGTTCTGGGACAAATACCGGAAGCCGTTGTTTATTGTAGAAAACGGGCTTGGCGCTGTGGATGAGTTGATTACCGGTGAGGACGGGCAGCCGACGGTCAATGACGATTATCGCATCGACTATCTGAGGGACCACTTGTTGCAGGTGGAGGAAGCCATTGAGGACGGAGTCAGTGTCATGGGTTATACCACCTGGGGCTGCATCGATCTGGTGAGTGCGTCCACGGCGGAGCTGAAAAAAAGGTATGGATTTATCTATGTGGACCGCCACGACGACGGAAGCGGCACGTTAGAGCGCTACAAGAAAAAGAGTTTTTACTGGTACCGGCATGTGATCGAGACAAACGGAGCATGCCTGCGGGAAGAACTGAAAAAATGACAGGTGGGAAGGGTTATGAGATATCTTGTATTTGATATAGGGGGGACTTTTACCAAGTATGCGATGATGGATGAAAACGCCCACATACAGAAAAAGGGAAAAGTGCCGACACGCCAGGATGATCAGGAGCAGTTTGTAGAGATGCTGGTGGATATTTTTGAAAAGGAGAGCCCGGTGGATGGAATCGCCATATCGACAGCCGGGTTTGTGGAGCCTGAGAGCGGGATCATGCACAACGCGGGAAGTATTTTGTGTGTTCATGAACTTCCGATCGTAAAGGAATTAAAGGGACGGTGCCACGTGCCCGTTTCCGTTGAAAATGATGCGAAGGCGGCAGCGCTCGCGGAGCTGTGGAAGGGCTCACTTGCGGATTGCCAGAGCGGCGCGGTCCTGATATTTGGCACGGCAGTCGGCGGGGCTGTCATCTGCAATCACAGAGTGGTGCGGGGCAGCCACCATATGGCGGGAGAATTCAGTTATATGCTGACCAATGCAAAAGGGGCGGGGGATAGAAGCCAGACGTTTGCGGGAAGTTGTGGCGTGCCTGCGTTGATCCG
>CAVCFM010000195.1:0-4291 GCA_963601305.1 bacterium
TACCAGGAACACGAAAGATAACAATTGGGGTATTGCAGGAGGGTGTGGATATGAAGAGCAGAAGAAAACCGCTTGAAGTGGATATCGAAAAATACGAGATCGGGAAAGGCATGGAGGATGGCTTTGAACGATTATATGATGTGGTGACCAAGGGATGGATCGTGACAGACTTCCTGGTAAAGATAAAAAGAGAAGACGGAACGATTGTATGCCCTTACATTAAGACAAAGCGCGGACGTACCTTTATCGGAGAGGGAGACTACATTATTTTGCAGGCAGACGGCATGAAAAACGTCTGCGGTGCAGACAAGGTCTGGAGCCGCTATGAGAAGCCGGAAGGCATGGAGTAGGATAGACATTGCAATTGAAAAAGTGGTTGCAATTTTAAAGCGGCTAAGATATAATCTTGTCTTGTACGGATGCCATCCGGACGGATTGCGGAACTGATGGAATTGGCAGACATGCAAGATTTAGGTTCTTGTGCCGTGAGGCGTGTGGGTTCAAGTCCCACGTTCCGCATTAAGATGAGGAAACCTTTTATTACAGAGGTTTCCTTATTTTTTTAGGCAAATTGGAAAGTGGATTTAGAGTTCACGAAAAAATACATGAAAGTAGAGATGTTATGATAAATCAGGAAAGAGGATGGTTTTGTTACACGAATGAATGATGTGTATGTAAGTAGGGCATAAAAGCCCTACGATGCTCACTCTGGTTTTGGAGCTTTTTTATCACAGTCATCAAGAAGCGATTTGATCAAATCCAGTTTGGATTTCAGGACAATTTCCAGATTTGTAATCTTTTCAACGGTATCGCCGACGGATTCGTTGATCTCGATCAGTTCTTTCTGCGTGCAGCTGAGGGAAATCGCCTTCTGCAGTTTTTCACCTTCTGCATTCAGAATGTGAGAGATTGCAGCCTCTTCCAGGGCGATGGACTGCAGCAGGGCGGATGCCGCGCAGCACTTATCGACGTGTGAACATTCAATTACTGGCATGCTCATATGAGATTCCTCCTTATTCTTTTCTATAGGATATGCAGATAAAAAACGGTGGTTCCCTGTGTGACCCATGGGAGAACGGAATTTCCGGGAGTGGTTTATAAAAAAATATCCCCCATGGGGGCTTGTGGACATACCACAACTTTGCTAGACTGATAAAAGTTTAACAGAATGAGGTTATGTCATGAGACTGAAAAAATATTTTAACCGTACTGAACCGAATATGCCGGTGATTATCACAATGCTTACGGTATTGGCGGTCGTCACGGTTTTTGTTGCCACGGGACTGGGACCGGTTGTGGTTGAACCAGTAACCACCGCGAAGATATTGTTGAGTAAAATACCAGGGGTCGGAAACCTGATCACGCAGGATTGGGAAGTGCTTGATTTTAACATTGTGTGGGGGCTCAGGCTGCCGAGAGTCTGTCTCGGGATGATCGTGGGCGCATCGCTGTCTGTGTGCGGCGTGACGATGCAGGCGCTGGTGCGTAACAATCTGGCGGACCCGTTTATCTTAGGTGTATCAAACGGGGCAGCAGCCTTTGCCACCCTGGGGATGCTCTTTGGAGCATTTTCGTTTCTGGGGCGGTACTCGCTGTCGATCAGTGCGTTTCTCGGTTCGGCGGTCACGATTATTTTTGTCTATGCCATTTCACGGGTAAAGGGGCGGATCAACATCACACAGCTTTTACTCTCGGGTGTGGCAGTCTCGATGATCATGGATGGGATTACGAGTGTGATCAAGCTCTCGGCGCCCAACGCGCTGGGGCTGCACAATGCAGAGTTCTGGATGTCGGGAAGCCTTGCCGGGGCAAAGTGGGCATATCTGACCCTGCCGCTTATTGTTCTGATCTTGTGCATGGCATTTCTGATGGTGAATTACCGGGGCTTAAACCTGTTGCTGCTTGGCGATGACAGTGCAGGAGCGCTGGGCGTAAATGTCCGCCGGCTGCAGAAAATGCTGGTTTTAGTGGCGTCTTTGATGGCGGGCGTGACGATCGCAGTCAGCGGAACCATCGGGTTTGTAGGGCTTATGGTGCCACATTTCACCCGACTTTTAGTGGGCGGAGACCACAAAAAGGTATTGCCGATATCGGCACTTTTGGGCGGAATCTTAGTCGTATGGGTCGACGTGGCAGCGCGGATGCTGATCGCGCCGGAGGAATTGCCGGTGGGAATCCTTACGGCGATCATCGGCGGACCGGTGTTTATCTGGCTGTTAAAAAGAAACAATACGGAAAAGTATTAGCAAAGTGAGGATACAGATATGCGCATGCAAATAGAAGGGCTGACGTATTTTTATGGAAATGATGGCGGAACGTCTGGCGTGGTACAAGGTGGCGTGTCGGATGTGTCACTCCAGATCCATGAGGGCGAGTTTGTGGGGCTGATCGGGCCGAACGGTTCCGGGAAGTCCACGCTTTTAAAAAATGTGTACCGGGCGCTTGCGCCGGATGCGGGAAGTATCACGTTAGATGGTGAGAATCTGCTCGCGATGAATTACAAAAAATCAGCGCAGAAAATGGCGGTGGTTGGGCAGGAGAACGATGTCCCCTTTAACTTTATGGTGGAGGAAATCGTCGCGATGGGGCGAAGCCCATACAAAAAGCTGTTTGATGGGGATACTGCGGAGGACAAGCGGATCGTGGAACATTCCCTGCACCATCTTGGCATGGAAAAAATGGCAAAGCGGAATTACCTATATTTATCCGGCGGTGAGAAGCAGCGGGTGTTGATTGCCCGGGCGCTGGCGCAGGAGTGTGATTTTTTCATTCTGGACGAGCCCACCAATCACCTTGACATCAGTTATCAGATGCAGATTTTTGATTTTATCAAGCGATTGA
Organism: bacterium; assembly: GCA_963601305.1. Classification (GTDB taxonomy): domain Bacteria; phylum Bacillota; class Clostridia; order Lachnospirales; family Lachnospiraceae; genus Roseburia. Next base: position 2,842 of record CAVCFM010000195.1, read on the forward strand.
AGGTCACGGTGCTGTCGGCAATCCATGACCTCAATATGGCGGCGCTCTACTGCGACCGGATCTATGTTTTAAAAGAGGGCAAAATCGTGCTTGGCGGAACGCCGGAGGAAGTGTTTACCCCGGAGAATATCTATGAGGTGTACGGGGTGCACAGTGTCGTGGAGCGTCATCCGGTTACCGGAAAGATGTCGATCACATTTTTGCCGGAGGAATTATATCGAAAGAACGGAGAATTGTTATGAGAAAAAATAAAAATCGTGCGCTGGCACTGAGCCTTGCAGCAGGAATGGCGGTAAGCCTTATGGCGGGCTGCGGGACAGATACAACATCTGTGAACCAGACAGGCGAAAATACAGAGAGTCAGGAGAACACCAGCAGCAATGCAGGAGACGTGCAGGCGGCAGGCGAGGCACAGGCAGCAGGAGAGACAGGGGTTTACCCGTTTACATTAGAAAACTATGACAGAGAAGTTACCATTACAGGAAAACCCACGAAGGTGCTGACCCTCGGACCGAACTGTACCGAATTGTTCGCTGCACTTGGGCTGTCTGACTATGTGGTTGGCCGCTCCCTGATCAACCACAGCCGCGGTGCACTGCCGGAATACGCGGATGCGGTGGATGCGATCCCACAGCTCAACTATGCCTCAGCGACCAGAGAGGCGATCATTTCCAGCGGGGCGGATTTTATCTATGCCATCGACTGGGAGATCGGAGATGAGGGCTGTAATATAGAAGAAGTAGAAAATTACGGGATGACGGTCTATGTCAATTCGGCGACGACCTTAGAGGAACAGTATCAGGAAATCTTAGATATCGGCAGGATATTTGATGTGGAGGATACGGCGGAGCAGTTTGTGGAAGATCAGAAAAACCGGATCGCAGCAGTGCAGGAGACGGTGTCCGGGGAGGAACCGGTCAAAGTGCTGGTGTATGACAGCGGCAATGACGGAGTCTTTACCTGTTCCGGCACAAACTTCGAGTCCCTGCTGATCGAATTGGCGGGTGGAGAGAACATATTTTCAGATCTGGATGAAAAGCAGTGGGTGACCGTAAGCTACGAGGAAGTGCTGGCGAGAGATCCGGATGTCATCTTAATCCACGATTATGATTCCCCTTCGGTGGAGGAAAAGATTGCAGAGATCAAGGCAAACCCGACACTCTCACAGCTCGACTGTGTCAAAAACGAGCGCTTTGCAGTGATTTCGCTGGAGAGTGTATTGCCGGGAGACCGCATGGCATATGTGGTGGAGAGTATGGCGGCAGATTTTTATCCGCAACTTTATACAAAATAACAGCACATTAATGCATCATAGTGGCAGACCAGAAGTCTTTTCTGATCTGCCATTGTTCGTTCAGCCAGTCGACCACCTGCTGTTTGCCCTCCTCGGTAAAAGGAAATGTCGCGGAGGTTTTCTCCTCCTCGGCAACGGCAGAGGAGGCGTATGGGC
>CAVCFM010000196.1:0-6344 GCA_963601305.1 bacterium
CCATATTACCTGTTCCTCCAGAGAATATTCTATACCTTACAACGGTTGTAATGTCAATATTTATTTTTCAACCAGGTTATTCAGCTTTTTCACCTTATGCGCCATGATGCAATAGATAATCGCCCAGATTAAAACATATCCCGCCACAAATATCAGCGTAAATGCGATTAACCTCTGTGGCGCGATCCAGCCGTTTAACAGATATGCCAGCACATAATCCAGATATAATACCAGCCCGTGGATCAGGGTTGCCGTTCCCAGCTGTAGCTGCTCCTGCCCGTAGACTGCGGTGATCCCGGTCGCAATAAACGCAAGCACAATGGACGAGAACACGCCAAGCACCGCCTCATTTACTGCAATCTCCGTCACAACTCCCGCATTTTGCAGTGCCAGCCAGACAATCGCCAAAATGGCCGGTCCGCCCCATGCTCCGATAAAACCTCTCTTACAAAATTCTTTCACAAATTCTTTCATAAGTGATACCTCCTTCTCAAATCAGCAAAACATCTTCTGGACACATACTCGGTATGCCCGCTCTTAAACTCGACATCCACTACACCCGAAATTGCCGTCTTAAATCTCTTGATTTTCTTTTTATTTGCAATCGCAGATTTGTTGATCCGTATAAAATCGGATGGAAGGATGTTTTCAACCTCGTAGAGCCGCTTCTTTAACTGATATCTGCTTCCGTCACTGTAGCGCGCATATGTTTTTCCATCCTCGACATAGACACTCTCAATTTCCGTAATGGAGAGCACCCGGATTTCGTCCTCCCCGTATCCATTGATCTGGGTCGGATTTTCTGCCTCCTCCCTTCACTTTGCATTATATACAGAAAAAATGTGTTTGTCCGTTTTTTGCGGTCATCGGTACTTTTTAGCCTGTGAACGGTTTTTACAACCCATTTGCTAAAATTTTAACAATTTTTTTATTGATTTTATAAGGGAGATATGTATAATTAAAGTAGAGAAGTTGGCGCATTCCACTTCTTACGAAGGATATCGTAAGACCTGCACATGCAGGTAATTACTATATTACACAGTGAAAGGAAAGAGGTAATTAAGATGGCAGAAATCAATTTGAGCAAGTATGGCATTACCGGTACCACAGAGGTTGTATACAACCCTTCTTACGAGATGTTATTCGAAGAAGAGACCAAACCGGAACTGGAAGGCTATGAAAAAGGACAGGTTAGTGAGCTTGGTGCAGTGAACGTTATGACCGGTATTTATACAGGACGTTCTCCAAAAGACAAGTTCATCGTAATGGATGAGAATTCAAAGGACACTGTATGGTGGACTTCTGATGAATACAAAAACGACAACCATCCTGCTACCAAAGAAGCTTGGGCAGCTGTAAAAGATATCGCGATCAAAGAGCTTTCTAATAAGAAGCTTTATGTTGTAGATGCATTCTGCGGTGCGAACAAAGACACCCGTATGGCAATCCGTTTCATCGTTGAGGTTGCTTGGCAGGCTCACTTTGTTACAAACATGTTCATCAAACCAACCGAGGAAGAGCTGAAAGACTTCGAGCCAGACTTCGTTGTTTACAACGCATCCAAGGCAAAAGTTGAGAACTACAAAGAGTTAGGATTAAACTCTGAGACAGCTGTTATGTTCAACATCACAAGCCGTGAGCAGGTTATCGTTAATACATGGTACGGCGGAGAGATGAAGAAAGGTATGTTCTCTATGATGAACTACTATCTGCCATTAAAGGGCATCGCTTCTATGCACTGCTCCGCAAATACAGATATGAACGGCGAGAATACAGCAATCTTCTTCGGACTTTCCGGAACAGGTAAAACCACACTTTCTACCGATCCTAAGCGTCTCTTAATCGGTGATGACGAGCACGGCTGGGATGATAACGGTGTATTCAACTTCGAGGGTGGATGCTACGCAAAAGTTATCAACCTTGACAAAGATTCTGAGCCGGATATCTACAATGCCATCAGACGCAACGCTCTTCTTGAGAACGTTACCTTAGATGCAAACGGCAAGATTGATTTCGCTGATAAGAGCGTAACCGAGAATACTCGTGTATCTTACCCGATCAACCACATTGAGAATATTGTTCGCCCGGTTTCTTCTGCTCCGGCAGCTAAGAACGTAATCTTCTTATCTGCAGATGCATTCGGCGTACTTCCTCCAGTATCTATTCTGACTCCAGAGCAGACACAGTACTACTTCCTGTCAGGATTTACTGCTAAACTTGCAGGTACTGAGCGTGGAATCACCGAGCCTACACCTACCTTCTCCGCTTGCTTCGGTCAGGCATTCCTTGAGCTTCATCCTACCAAATACGCAGAGGAGCTCGTTAAGAAAATGGAGAAGAGCGGTGCAAAAGCATACCTTGTAAACACCGGATGGAACGGAACAGGCAAACGTATCTCCATCAAAGATACCCGTGGTATCATCGACGCTATCTTAAACGGCGATATCAAGACTGCTCCAACCAAGAAGATCCCATTCTTCAACTTCGAGGTTCCAACCGAACTTCCAGGTGTTGATTCTGCAATCCTTGACCCACGCGACACATACGCTGATGCTTCCGAGTGGGAGACAAAAGCAAAAGACCTTGCTGCAAGATTCGTTAAGAACTTTGCAAAATACGAGGGCAACGATGCTGGTAAGGCATTAGTATCTGCCGGACCACAGGCTTAATTACAACTTATGATGCATAAATAGGAACTGCAATGCAGTTCCTATCACAAAAAACCCCGGATGTGATTTCACATCCGGGGTTTTCCTGTCACTGTTACATTATTATTTTTCAAAAGAATCCATTGCCTGTTTTAAATCCGCGATCAGATCTTTTTTATCCTCAATACCGGCTGACAGACGTAACACTCTGTCGGTCAGACCATTCTTCAGCCGCACCTCCTCCGGTACATCGGCATGGGTCTGGGTAGTCGGATAAGTGAGCAGCGTCTCTGTTCCGCCAAGACTTTCCGCAAACGGGATCAGTTTGGTCGATTTTAAAATATGTAATGCAAGCTCCTTGCTCTCCACCTCAAACGTGAGCATACTTCCAAATCCGCTTGCCTGGGACTTGCAGATTTCATAGCCCTTCGAACCCTCGATTCCCGGATAATACACTGCTTTTACCCGCGGCTCGCCGAGCAGATACTCTGCGATTGCCTGTGCATTTTCCTGTGCCTTCTCCATGCGCAGCGGCAGCGTCTTAATTCCCCTTAAAATCAGCCAGCTGTCAAACGGTGCCAGTCCCGAACCCACTGTTTTTATCAGGAAACGAAGCCGCTCAGAGATTTCCTCGCTGTTTGTCACAAGAAATCCGGCAAGCGTATCGTTGTGTCCACCCAAAAACTTCGTTCCGCTGTGGATGATAATGTCTGCGCCCAGCGTGAAAGGCTTCTGGAAATACGGGGACATAAAGGTGTTGTCCACGATCAGAAGCAGATTATGATGTTTTGCAATGGCTGACATTTTCCGGATATCCACAACATTCATCATGGGGTTGGTCGGCGTCTCAATATAAATTGCCTTCGTATTCTCTCTGACATAGCTCTCCACATCTGCGGTGGAGCAATCGATATGGCTGAACGTGATACCATTTTTCTCACTCACATTGTCGAACAGACGGATACTTCCCCCGTACAGATCTGCATCGGTGATCAGATGATCTCCCGGGCGAAACAGCTCCATCAACGCTGTAATCGCTGCCATTCCGCTTGAAAACGCCAGTGCATCGACACCGCCCTCAAGCGATGCCACAATTTTTTCCACCTGCTGTCTGGTGGGATTCTGCAAGCGGCTGTAATCAAAACCGGTGCTCTTCCCTACCTCCTCATGTGCATAGGTCGCTGTCTGATAAATCGGGAAACTGATCGAGCCGGTCTTGTCCTTGTCAAAGTCCTTTCCGTTTCCATAGATACATTTTGTTGCAAATCCACAGTCCATATATCTGTTCCTGCCTTTCCATTTTTCCTATCGTTATACTATAGATTATACGGTGCATGGACAATTTTTTCTAATATGCTTCTTCTATATTTAGTTATCGGAAAAAGTTATAACAGACGTTTTCCCTGGATGAGAAGCGTCGGAACAAATGCAAGCCCCACAATATAAGCCAGTTCCCGCACTGACAGTGTTGCCACCAAAAACAGCTCCCGCATTACCGGCACAAGCAGGACCAATGCAAGAAGAAGGATGCCCGCCAGAAATGCCGCCACGCTCCATTTGTTACTCTTCATTCCGATTTTAAAAATGGATGCCTCGCTCCTACAGTTAAATCCGTGGAACAGACGTGCCAGCGTCAGCGTGGCAAACGCCATGGTGCTTGCAGTCAATGCATCTTTGGATAATCCAATGTAGTAGGCACCCAACGTGACGATGCCGATGAGCACGCCGTATCCCACCAGTCTTGCTGAGAATTTTCCGGTAAAAATGCCAGCTTTGGGATCTCTCGGTTTTTGTTTTAACAGCTGCCCGTCCGACGGCTCCATTCCGATAGCAAGTGCCGGAAGGGAATCTGTTACCAGGTTGATAAACAACAAATGTACCGGCTTAAACGGTGCATCCAGCGCCAGAAACGAACAGAACAGCACGACCAGTATCGCCGACAGATTTCCCGACAGCAAAAACAAAATGGCATTTAGAATGTTCCGGTATACATTTCGCCCGTTTAACACCGCCTTGATGATGGTCGCAAAGTTGTCGTCTGCCAGGATCATCGCCGCTGCGTCTTTTGACACCTCGGTTCCGGTGATTCCCATTGCGATGCCGATATCCGCTTTTTTTAACGCCGGCGCATCATTGACACCATCCCCTGTCATCGCAACGATGTGCCCTTTTTTCTGCCATGCATCCACAATGCGGATTTTATTTTCCGGCGACACCCTCGCATACACGGATATTTTTTCTAACACGGCGCCCAGCTCTTCCTCCGTCATCTGATCCAGCTGCTGCCCTGTGACTGCCATATCCCCTTCTCTAAATATTCCAATCTGTTTTGCGATCGCAGTCGCAGTCACTTTGTGGTCACCGGTGATCATGACCGGCTTCATCCCGGCGCCGATGGCATCTGCAACCGCCTGCATGGACTCCTCCCTCGGCGGGTCCATCATGGACACTAATCCCACAAAGGTATATCCATACTCCTGCTCCGGGGACAACACTTCATCCTCCCCGCACTCCTTATAGGCAAATGCCAGCACGCGGAGCCCGTTTTCGGAAAATGTCTGATTCTGGGCTAATATCTGCACTTTGTCCTCCGGTGTCATCTGCCGCGCTCCAGCTGCTGTCGCAATCGACTCCGACCGCTCAAGCAGCACATCCACCGCGCCCTTGGTAAATACTGTCGGCACACCGTGGATGCGGTATTTGGTGCTCATCAGCTTGCGCTCGGAGTCGAACGGCACTTCCTCCATACGCGGCATCATGCTGCGGATTTTTTCATAGGAACCCTCCTCGGCAAAAAGGCTCGTTTTTTGCGCCATCGTAAGCAGGCACGTCTCCGTGGGGTCCCCGATCGCCTTCCCCTCTGATATCGAGGAATCATTGTTTAAAATCGCATTATACAAAAAATACCGGTGCATCGGCAGCATCAGATCCAGTTCCTGTGGCTTAATACAGACGCCATCCATGTAAAGTTCCTGTACCGTCATCCGGTTCTGTGTCAGCGTTCCCGTCTTATCCGAGCAGATCACAGAGACACATCCGAGACTCTCCACGGCCTTTAACTCTTTCATGATTGCCGCATCCGCCGCCATCTTTCTGGTTCCCATTGCCTGTACAATTGTGACGATGGAGCCAAGCGCCTCCGGTATTGCTGCCACCGCAAGCGCCACGGCAAACATCAGGGAATCTAAAACCGGCTGTCCCTGCCAGATGCAGAGTCCAAACACCAGCAGACTGATACCCATGATCAAAATGGCAAGTTTTTTGCTGAAATTGTCCAGACTGACCTGAAGCGGTGTCTTTTTATTCTGGGTGCGGTTCATCAGCGCCGCAATTTTTCCCATCTCGGTCTGCATACCGGTGGCAGTCACAAGCACCTCTGCCCTGCCGTAGGTGACAAGACTTCCGGAAAAGACCATGTTGTATCTATCTCCCAGCGCCACTTCCTCTGTAATGTCATCGTCTTTTTTATCAACGTTTGCAGACTCCCCGGTCAGCGCGCTCTCATTTACCTGCAGGGAATGATTTTCGATGATCCTTCCATCCGCAACGATCATGTCGCCCGCCTCTAAGACTAGCACATCCCCAGGCACAATGTATTTGGAGGCAAGTTCCCGTTTTACGCCGTCCCGCAGCACCTTTGTCTTCGGCGCGGACAATTCTTTCAGCGAATCCAGCGATTTTTCCGCCTTCACATAC
>CAVCFM010000197.1:0-3064 GCA_963601305.1 bacterium
GCTCTATGCTCTCTGCGACAGCTTCTTTACCTTCTAATTCCGCGATCAGACCGGCTGCGCTCTCCTCCCGCTTAAATCCATTCTCCTTATATAGAAGCGGCGATTCAAAGTATTTGGTGCCCTCCACCGCTTTCCACTCGGCTTCCACATAACCGCCTGTGGTATGATCCATTGGTGCAAAGCGCCCTGCCACCCGGTAAAATGGCGTGTCGACGAAGTTGCGGATCTCCCGCTCCCTTATGACAACCATCCCAAGCACGCAGGTCATGACACGCCCCACGGCGATCGCCGTATAGCTGGACGTTCCCGCCGCGTCATTTAACAGCTTGCCGTACTTTACCGACATTGCCCTGGAAAAATTGATTCCCATGGCATAATCCTCGATGGTGCGCATGACACCGGATTTTGCCAGATTATCGTACTCTGACATATCCTTTGCCTCCCGGATACCCCGCAGGATCTCCTCCTCCGTCTGGGAGTCTATCCAGACGCGCAGCTCCTTCATGCCCTCGCGCACACCGCCGAATTTACGGATATTTTCCTCGATGGTCTGTCCTTCCTTTCCGGCATCACCTGCCCAGTAGACCGTCTCGATATCCTCTCTGTGTAACATTCTATGTACCACATCATACTGTTTGCTCACATTCGGTATGACATTGTATTTGTATTCCTGCGGTAAAAACGGTAAATCCTCCAGGCGCCATTTTTTGTAGCGCTCATCGTATTCTTCCGGGTAAACCATTTCCACCAGATGACCCACGCACCAGGTGATCACGTAGGCATCATTTTCTATATATCCGTCATTCCGTCCGGATACTCCCAGAATTCTTGCGAACTCCTGTGCCACACTTGGTTTCTCCGTGATAATCAATGACTTAGCCAAAATCAAAAACCTCCAAAATCCTATAATTCATTCATATCAACCAGCAAAAACCGTTTGTCCGCCTCCGCCATCGCCACCACATCCGGCGCAAATGCTTTTGCGGAAAACAGGAAATAATATTCTGCGGAAATTCTTGCCAGCTTCATATTTGCAAACAATTCCTCGCACATTTCCATTGTAAATTCCGGTTTGTCCCAGTTGCAGATACCCACCATGTTCTGGCGTATCTCGTTCTGCGCAATAATATCGATATTGCCCTCCTTGCCAACCCAGGTTCCCATCTTGGCAATTTTAAGCGGCAGCTTCCCGACAATGCCCATCAGCCCCAGATACTCCATGCATACCTCTGCAAAATAGCGGCTTAAGTACGCATCCATGCCCGGTGCAATGTGGGTGTCATAAAACTCCTCCGGGTTCATCATATATAGATCAGACAGGTTCGGATAGATAAAACGGAACCAGAAATTCACAAAATTATCCTTGATCCGGTAAATGCCTTTTTTCGTGTTCTCCCAGCCTCCGGTCTCAAAGGAAACCACCTTCTCCACGATATCAAACGCGGAGAGATTTTTCATATAGACACTGATCTTCGCCCGGGAAAAACCAGTGGCAAGATACAGGTCGTTCAGCTTATCCCTGCCTGCTGCAATATGTGCCAGAATCGTCTCATAGACAGACAACTCCCGCAGGGATGCACCAATCAGCTCCTCTGCTGCATGATGCATATAACCGCTCCGGCTTAGGATCAGGCGGCAGATGTTACTCTTAATATCCGCCTTCGGGTTCCAACGGTTCAGATAACCCGGCACGCCGCCCAAGATACCGTACACCTTGATGCACTCCGCCACCGGATAATCCGGCAGTGCATGCACCACCTCTAAAAAGTTCAGATTTCCAAGTTTTATCCTGCGGTCGATCTTCTTGCTATAAGAAGGCTCTGCCTCCAGTTCTTTCTCCACCCACGCCACTGCGGAACTGCAGAGTAAGATCATCACCGGTCCCGGGTATAAGCGGTGATTTTTCAACTTTATGATGGCATCTAAAAAGCTCTCATCCTTCTTCGCAATATAGGAAAATTCGTCAATCACCACCACAAGCTTGGTCGGGTCCCCGCTCCTTACGCGGCTGAAGTACTCTTCATAGGTATATTTACTCAAGGATGCGCCAAACTTCTGCGCGATCTCCTGTCCCATTCTGTCGCACTGCTCCTTCGGAGATGCCGCCCGCGCACGATAATAGAAATGCTTTTTATTTTGCAAAAATGCCCGAATCAGAACCTCTTTTTCCGAATCGGCGCGCCCGTACAGCAAGATCAGCTGATTTCCGGACTGCTTGTATGCTTCTTCCAGCTCTTTTAAAACGGATGTTTTCACAACCATGGCTCATTCCCCCTGCATTTAGACACTGTAAAAAAATTATATCATTTTTTAACTTTGCCTTCAATAAAAAAGACTGTGAATCCATCGAACTCACAGTCTTATCTTACCTAACTACACATATTCACCTTTCAGATCAAACGCATGGTTCATCGGTCCCTGACCACATCCTAGATCAAGCTGTGCCGTGAGTGCGCCCGAAATGTAATTTTTTGCCCTCTGGACAGATTCGGAAAGTGAAAATCCTTTTGCAAGATTTGCAGCTATCGCGCTGGAGAGTGTGCATCCCGTACCGTGGGTGTTTGGATTGTCAATGCGCTTTCCCAAAAACCAGCGGACTTCTCCATCCGCAAAAAGGAGATCATTGGCATCGTTGATGCGGTGTCCCCCTTTTAAAAGGACAGCGCATCCATATGTGGTGCCGATTTTTTCTGCCGCCGCCACCATATCCTCTTTGCTCTCGATCAAAATCCCGGAGAGGACCTGCGCCTCCGGAATATTCGGCGTGACGATCGTTGCCAGCGGGAACAATTCTTCCACCAGCTTTTTCACACCATCTGTTTTCATCAGTGAGGCTCCGCTGGTCGCCACCATAACGGGGTCAACCACCACATTTTTTGCTTTGTAAAAGTTCAGCCGTTCTGCAATTACGTCAATCAGTTCGCCCGAAGACACCATACCGATTTTGACTGCATCGGGAAAGATATCTTCAAATATGGCATCGATCTGCTGCCGTAAAAATTCAGGGGTCGACTCCTGGATTGCCCTCACACCGGTGGTATTCTGCGCCGTGAACGCGGTGATC
>CAVCFM010000198.1:0-2288 GCA_963601305.1 bacterium
CATCCATGTAACCCTGCATGAGGACTGCTTCCTCGTCGGTGATAGTCACTTCTACACCGCCCAGGAGGTCAACGCACTCTACGACTGCGTTAAAGTCAACGGTCACATAGTCTGTGATGTTTAAATCCAGGTTGGTATTTAACATGTTGATCGCCTGCTCCGGACCACCGCTTGCATAGGCAGCATTACATTTGCGGAAAGAGCCGCTTCCAATATCTAAATAGGTGTCACGATATACCGAGCAAAGCTTTACTTCCTTGGTATCGTTATTGATCGCAGCTAACATGATAACGTCACTGTTACCTTTTGAGAGATTACCGTTGGAACGGTTATCGAGTCCAAAGAGTGCAACCGTCGTATAGCCCTTCATCAACTCGATGGATTCCGACGAAATACCTTCATTGACGGAAATATCATCCGCTGAAAAGCTGGTATCTTTCTCAATCTTAGAAAGTTTGATCACAACAAATAAAACAATGGCAAGCACCAGCAACACCAGTACCTCAACGACAAGCATTGCAATTTTTTTCTTTTTTCGCTTTTTCTGCATTGCTGCGCGTTGCGCTTTTGTCAGCGGTCTCTTTTCTACTTCTCTGCTCATATCATTTTCTCCTAATACGCATTTTTATTAATAAAACCTCGGAAGACCGTCAGGAATAATATCTTGATATCCAGTCCTAACGTCCAGTTCTCGATGTAATATAAATCATGCTCAATCCTCTTTCGTATGGAGGTATCTCCCCGATAGCCATTCACCTGCGCCCATCCTGTCATGCCCGGACGCACCTGATGCTTGATCATATAGCGTGGGATCTCCTCGCGGAACTTCTCCACATACTGTGGCCGCTCCGGTCTTGGACCCACCAGGCTCATATCGCCTTTTAAGACATTAAATAGCTGCGGGAACTCATCTAAGCTTGTCTTGCGAAGGAAACGTCCCACCTTTGTAATCCTGGGATCCCCCTTCGTCGTCCAGCCCTTTTGTTCCTCTTCCTCTGTCTGCACATACATTGTGCGGAACTTGTACATATAAAATGGCTTGTTGTGTAACCCTACGCGTTCCTGTTTAAAAATCAAAGGTCCATCCGAAGTAGTCTTTACCAGTATTGCCGACAAAAGCATCACCGGTGAAAACACAATGATGCATATGATAGCTCCCACCAGATCCATGCAGCGTTTCAAAAAGGCATTAAATGTATCCGTGAGTGGCACATAACGGATATTTACCACCGGAAGCCCCAATAAATCCTCTGTATAAGGCCTTGTGGGAATGATATTGCCGTAATCCGGTATAAACTTGGTGTGTACACCGGACTTCTCACACTCTGCCACAATTTTTTCCAATTTGTAATATTCTTCCAGACCAAGCGTTATGGCTATCTCGTCCAGAGAATTCTGCGGAAGGATGTAATTCAGGTTGTCAATACTTCCGATCACTTTTACGCCCTTATATGCAGTTCCACGCGCAATATTGTCATCCAGCACGCCGCGGATATCATATCCCCACTGTGGATTCTGGAGGATCCTGTCTATGTATTGTTCCGCTGCCCGTGAATATCCCACAAGCAGAATGTGCTTGAGGTTGTAGCCCATCTTGCGGATCCGCTTTAAAATGCGCCTGATCAGCAGGCGGACACTCTCTTCGAGGACGATATTGATCACATAAAAATAGCCGACCATTCCTCGGGAAAAGTTGCGGTATTGCGGGTCAAAAGTAATCAATGTATAGAGTGCCGCAAACCCTATCAGGATTCCTACCGTATTGGCCATGACGAGATTCGACAGTTCCAGCCTTCTGCCCTGCACACGCTTCGGCGCATACAGATTAAATGCATAATAGAGCAGAACATACCCCGGAACTATCACAATCAGCGCTCCCATATAGGTTCTCGCCGGAAGAACTCCGACGACATTGTCACCGGATGCCTCCAGTACTACTTTTACCCACCACGCAAGCACATATGACACGATCACAACGCACGCATCAATCACCACATGCAGTCTGTTAAAGTGCTGCTGATTATCTTTTATCATACTGTTATCCTTTATTATCAAAAACTACCACATAGGTATAATCATACAATAATTTAAGCAAAAGCACAACTTATTTTTCGCAAATAGCCAGTTTCTAGTACTTTATTAACACTTTGATGCAATTGATCCACAGCTCCCACTGTATCTGAATGTAATTGCCGGTATTCTTCCAACGAAACGGCACACGCGTCAATTCACAGGCGCCTTTGATTCCGGCTCCGATGCCCCGAAGATAACTGCCCGCAAATCCCTTC
>CAVCFM010000199.1:0-1016 GCA_963601305.1 bacterium
ATCAACAGGCATGAAAACGAAGAAAATGTGCGATGGTTTATGGAAAAACATCCGGAATTCACACTGGAGAACATGGAGCAGATGTTTCCGGAGAAAGAGGCAGGAGACGGTTTCTTCATCGCGAAAATGGTGAGAAAGTAATGGAAAAAACAGATATTAAATCGTTGAATTTAGAGGAATTGACCGCATTCGTCGAGAGCCTGGGAGAGAAGCGCTTCCGGGCAAAACAGATCTATCAGTGGCTGCATGTAAAGCAGGTAGCAGATTTTTCGGAGATGACGAATATTTCCAAATCCCTCATTGAAAAATTAAGCGAACAGAGTACGCTGGTCTCTTTGAAAAAAGAGGCGGTACAGATATCAAAGCAGGACGGCACGAGAAAGTATCTGTTCGTGCTGGCGGACGGAAATGTGATCGAGAGTGTGCTGATGCGTTACAAGCATGGCAATTCCGTCTGTATCTCCTCACAGGTTGGGTGCCGCATGGGGTGCCGTTTCTGTGCATCGACACTTGACGGACTGGTGCGCGGGCTTACGCCGTCGGAGATGCTTGACCAGATTTATCAGATCGGAAAAGATATCGGGGAGCGCATTTCCAATGTCGTGGTTATGGGAACCGGCGAACCGATGGACAATTTTGACAATCTCTTAAAGTTTATAGAGCTGCTGACCGATGAGAACGGTCTTAACATCAGCCAGCGGAATCTGACCGTTTCCACCTGCGGTATTGTGCCGAGAATGCGGGAGCTGGCAGATAAGAAGTTGCAGATCACACTGGCACTGTCACTGCATGCATCCAATCAGAAAAAGCGGTTGGAACTGATGCCGGTGGCGAACCGTTACGACATCGAAGAAGTCATTGAGGCATGCCGGTACTATTTTGAACAGACAGGCAGAAGAGTGACCTTTGAGTACAGTCTGGTGGCGGGAGTCAATGACACGAAGGAAGATGCCACGGAATTGTCTGCGCTGGTGCGTGGGCTTAACTGCCATATCAATCTCATCCCGGTAAACCCG
>CAVCFM010000199.1:1026-3703 GCA_963601305.1 bacterium
CTTTTAAAAGGCAAAAACTGTCATATTAACCTGATTCCAATCAATCCGGTAAGGGAGAAAAGCTACGAGCAAAGCACCCGGGAGGCCATTCTCCGCTTCAAAAAGAAACTTGAAAAAAACGGAATAAATGTTACTATTAGAAGGGAAATGGGCCGGGATATTGACGGGGCCTGTGGACAGCTGCGCAAGCGGTATATCGATAATTTGTAGGAAAGGCAGGAGCGATAGATGAAGACGTTTTCCATGACGGATACGGGACAGCGGCGCGCAAACAATCAGGATTATATGTATACGTCTGAGATAGCAGTCGGAAATCTGCCGAATCTTTTTGTTGTGGCGGATGGCATGGGCGGCCATGTGGCGGGAGATTATGCATCCCGTTTTACAGTGGAGCAGACATTAGACTGCATTGCGCACTCCGAATTCAAGGAGCCTGTCAGTATTATAAAAGAGGCTGTAAGCAAAGCTAATTTGGAATTGTTAAAGGAAGCAAAAGAGGACCCTGCCAAAAAAGGCATGGGAACAACACTTGTGATTGCCACTTGTGTGGGTGATGAGTTATATACGGCAAATGTCGGAGACAGCCGTTTGTATGTGATCAATCAGGAAAGTATTACGCAGATTACAAGGGATCACTCTCTCGTGGGAGAGATGGTTCGTTTAGGGGAGATGAATGAGGCGGATGCCAAGGTTCATCCAGATAAAAATATTATAACCAGAGCAATCGGGGTGTCGGACGAGGTGTCCGTGGATTTTTTTGAGACACGGATTGGCGAGGGCGACGTTATTTTGATGTGCTCAGATGGATTGACAAATGAGGTATCCGATGCAGATATCAAGAGGATCGTGCTCGGACAGAGGGATATTGTAGAAAAAGTTGAAAAATTAATCGAGACCGCCAACCATAATGGTGGACGTGACAATATAACGGTGGTATTGATTGAACCGTTTGTGGAGTAATTTGGAGGTTGAACGTATGTTGACAGAGGGAATGTATTTAGCAGACCGTTATGAGATATTAGGAAAAATTGGAGCCGGCGGAATGTCGGATGTATATAAAGCAAAAGATCTGACACTGGGCCGCTTTGTGGCGGTCAAAGTGCTCAAATCTGAATTTTCAGAGGATATGAACTTTGTGACGAAGTTCCGTACCGAGGCGCAGTCAGCGGCTGGATTGGAGCATCCGAATATTGTAAATATCTATGATGTAGGCAGCGAGAAGGGCATCCATTATATCGTGATGGAATATGTCGAGGGAATTACCTTAAAGACTTATATTGAGAAGAAGGGACAGCTTTCTTTTAAGGAGGCAGTCAGCATTGCGATCCAGGTCGGAAGAGGTATTGAGGCAGCCCACAGCAAAGGCATTATCCACCGTGATATCAAGCCGCAGAATATTATCATTTCCACAGAGGGCAAGGTAAAAGTTACGGATTTCGGAATTGCCCGGGCGGCAAGCTCCAATACCATCAGCTCAGACGTGATGGGTTCTGTGCATTATTCTTCCCCGGAGCAGGCGAGAAACGGCTTTGTGGATGGCAAGAGTGATATCTATTCTCTCGGTATTGTGATGTATGAGATGGTAACCGGACGTGTCCCGTTTGACGGGGATACCACGGTTGCGGTTGCAATCCAGCATTTGCAGGAAGAGATGGTTGCGCCGAGTGCATATGCGCCGAATCTTCCGATCAGTATGGAGAAGATTATCTTAAAATGTACGCAGAAGAATGCCGACCGCAGATACGAATCCATGACGGCATTGCTTACGGATCTGCGCAAGGCGTTAGTCAGTCCAAATGAGGATTTTGTTGTGATGGTTCCGACGGAGAATCAGGACAAGACACGCATCATTGCAGAGGATGAGTTAAAACAGATAAAAAAAGAGACCGGAAGCATCCATGTCAATATGCCGGAGGTAACAGAGCCGGAGGAGACAGAAGATGATGAGCTTGAGGAAGATGATGAGGAAGAGTTAAATCCTAAGATGGAAAAGGCAATCACGATCATGGGGATTGCTGCAGCCGTTATCATTGTTATTATTATCATCGTATTGCTGGTCAATCTGTTTGGTGGTTTTGGATCCGGTAAGAGCAATAAGAGTACAGAGACGGAATCTTCCCAGACAACAGAGACATCCACGACAGAGACATCCGATACGGAACAGCTTACGGTGCCGGATGTGCGCGGCAAGACCTATGAGACTGCCAAGTCTGAATTAGAGGCGATGGGGCTTACGATTGAAAATAAAGGTGAGATTTCATCCAATGATTACGACGAAGGCCAGGTTGCAAATCAGGATCCGGTGGCTGGAGAGTCAATTGCCGAGGGTGGTACGGTAGAAGTCGTGATAAGCAGTGGCAAGGGCAGCGTTGATGTGCCGAGCGTTACAGGTGTTGCTTATACCGATGCGATCACAACATTGGAGGATGCAGGATTTAAAGTTGAAAAAACTTATTCTTACAGTTCTACCGTCAGTGAGAATTATGTGATCAGTCAGTCTCCGGTTTCAGGTACATTGGGAAAAGCGGGAGATACTGTTACCATTGAGATCAGCCAGGGAGCCGAGCTGGTCACCGTTCCGGATGTTTTGAGTTATAAATCAGAAGATCAGGCGAAAGCATTATTAACTGATTTTACAGTGACGGTTGCAGAAGATTACAGTGATACAATTCCTGCC
>CAVCFM010000200.1:0-5112 GCA_963601305.1 bacterium
GGCGGCACGTTGCAGCTGATATTTAACGAGGACGGGGAATTAGAATTCCGGACAGCCTGCGACGAGGGAGATCTGCTCTACGATGAGATTGGCTGTGCACTTAAGATAAAACAGCTGCAGCAGACCAAACAGGACTTGCTTGAGGGAATGCAGATGTATTACAAACTTTTATACGTGGGGCTTGGCGAGGACGAGCTCTAAGGGAAAGGAAGAAATGGCTATGATAATGACAATTGATGTGGGAAACACCAACATAACGGTCGGAGTATTCAAGGAGGATGAGGTCTGCGCAAGTTTCCGTATGACAACGAAAATGCCGAGAACTTCGGATGAGTATGGCATGCTGCTTATCACGCTGTTAGAGCAGAACGATATCAAGCATGAGGAAATTATGGATGCGATCATTGCGTCCGTTGTGCCGAATGTGATGCATTCGCTGGAGGGTGCTATCGTCAAATACCTTGGCATCCGGCCGATTATCATTGAGCCGGGAACGAAAACCGGAATCCGCATCGTAACAGAAAATCCGCGGCAGATAGGAGCCGACCGGATCGTGGATGCAGCGGCAGCCTATGAACTTTACGGCGGACCGGTGCTGGTATTGGACTTCGGAACAGCCACAACCTATGATCTCGTGGATGCGAGCGGGGCGTTTGTCTCCGGTGTCACGGCGCCTGGAATCCGTATTTCTGCAAAAGCGCTGTGGGAGGATGCGGCAAAGCTTCCGGAGATTGAGATACGCAAACCGGCAAGCATTTTGGCAAAAGAGACCATCACTTCCATGCAGGCGGGACTGGTATACGGACAGATTGGCCAGACGGAATATATCATCCGCCATATGATCGCCGAGGCAAATATGGGCGAGGTAAAAGTGGTTGCCACCGGCGGACTCGGACGGATCATTGCGAGCGAGACCACAATGATCGATGTGTATGACCCGAATCTGACCTTAAAAGGTATGAATCTGATTTATAAAAAACAGAATCGCAAATCCGGTAAGATCAAATAAGACTTCGATAAAAAAGGAAAAAGTATGAGTTCAATTCAAAAGCTACAGATCGGAAATGTAACTTTAGAAAACAATTTGATATTAGCACCGATGGCAGGCGTGACAGACCTGCCATTTCGCTTGCTTTGCAAGGAGCAGGGCGCGGGGCTTTTGTGTATGGAGATGGTGAGCGCCAAGGCGATTTTATATAAAAATAAAAATACGGAGGAGCTGCTTACCATAGACCCCAGGGAAAATCCGGTGTCGCTGCAGCTGTTTGGCTCTGACCCGGATATTATGAGCGAGATTGCCAGGCAGATAGAGGAGCGTCCATTTGATATTTTAGACATCAATATGGGATGCCCGGTGCCTAAGGTGGTAAATAACGGCGATGGTTCCGCACTGATGAAAAATCCGAAGCTGGCAGGGCAGATTATCGAAAAGACAGCCCGGGCGATCAAAAAGCCGGTCACCGTAAAAATCCGCAAGGGATTTGACGATGACCACATCAACGCAGTGGAAATGGCGCACATTGCCCAGGAGTCCGGCGCGGCAGCGATCGCAGTGCACGGGCGCACCAGAGCACAGTTCTATTCGGGCAGGGCGGACTGGGATATCATCCGCCAGGTCAAGGAGGCAGTGTCCATTCCGGTTATCGGCAACGGCGATATTAAGACGGCGGAGGATGTTATTGCCATGAAAGAGCAGACCGGGTGCGATGGTTTTATGATCGCGCGGGGCGCAGAGGGAAATCCATGGATTTTCCGTCAGATCCTTCACTATTTTGAGACCGGTGAGCATTTGGAGAAGCCGGATTTTGCGGAAGTGACGGAGATGCTTTTACGCCATGCAAAAATGCAGCTGGAGTTTAAGGGAGAGTATACCGGAATCCGCGAGATACGCAAGCATGCTGCCTGGTATACCGCAGGATACCGCAATTCCTCGAAGCTGCGGGGGCGCATCAACGAGGTGGAAAATTATGAGCAGCTGGAAGCACTATTTCGCGAAGTGCTCTCATATAATGAAGAAATGTAAAAATTAAGGCGGCGGACATGTCGTACTCCAACACATTTTTACGGGATTTTGCACCGGTTTTTCACGGGCTTGTGCAGAGGCTTGAGATAAAGACGAATCTGCTGGCAGTCGAGGTGGTGGATGAGGAGGACGGATCCTACAGCGTTTTTGAGCTGGCGGATGTGCTGGATGCATTAGAGCAGATCGCGCCGGAGCTCAATCTTCTCACAATCTATACCGGGCGCGCTGCATATTTTTATGAGTTTGCAGAGAAAATGTATGAGGAGAATGGCCTGATCATCACGTTTTTACCCAAGCGGGAGTTTAAACGGGCAAGGCAGACAAAAACCAGAGAAGAATATCCGACGCTGGTTTTGGATTTTGAATGGGAGGGCAGTCCCATCGAAGGTGCGCATTGCGCGGAAAAATACTACGTGCCAATCCACAAAAGACCCTGGGAAAAGCTGGGAAATCTTGACATTGTGGTACCTATAGGTTATAATACTGTGATTGTCAAGGGCGTACTAAATTGTGAAAAAAAGCCCGGACGTGACCGATTAGAACAGGCATTTTATGATGAATAATAAGAAATATATCAATTAAGAAGGGTAGAGGGAAATGGACAAGAAAAACATTCTGACTTACGAAGGACTTAAAAAATTAGAGGACGAGTTACAGGATTTAAAGGTTGTGCGCAGAAAAGAAGTTGCACAGAAGATTAAGGAAGCCAGAGAGCAGGGCGACTTATCCGAGAATGCTGAGTATGATGCAGCAAAGGACGAGCAGAGAGACATCGAGGCCCGCATCGAGGAGTTAGAGAAAATCTTAAAAAATGCAGAGGTTGTCGTTGAGGAAGAGGCTGACTTAGACAAGGTAAGCATTGGATGCAGTGTAAAGATTTTAGACTGCGAGTTCGATGAGGAGTTAGAGTACAAGATTGTCGGCTCCACAGAGGCAAACAGCTTAAAGGGCAAGATTTCCAATGAGTCTCCGGTGGGCAAAGCACTGCTCGGCAAAAAAGTCGGCGACGTCGTTACCGTAGAGACACAGGCGGGAGAGTTGGAATACAAGGTACTCTCCATTCACAGATCAAACTAAGTATAGCATGCGGCCGCATCGCAGACCACGGTCTGGCAGATGGCGTGGCACATGGCGCATAGATGGAGGATAAAGATGGCACAGAATCAGGAAAACAATAATGCGCAGCAGGATATCAACCAGTTGCTGCAGGTACGTTATGACAAGTTACATGAGTTGCAGGAAAATGGCAAAGACCCGTTTGTCATTACAAAATATGATGTGACACATCACACCACAGATATCAAGGACAATTACAGCGAGTTAGAGGGCAAGGAAGTATCCGTTGCCGGTCGTATGATGTTCAAGCGCGTGATGGGTAAAGCGTCTTTCTGTAATGTTCAGGACTTAAAGGGACGTATCCAGGCATATGTTGCAAGAGACAATATCGGTGAGGAGTCCTACAAGGATTTCAAAAAATATGATGTGGGCGATATCCTTGGAATCAAGGGAACTGTCTTTACCACAAAGACAGGCGAGATTTCCATTCATGCCACCGAGGTGACACTGCTTTCCAAGAGTTTACAGATTCTGCCGGAGAAGTTCCACGGACTTACCGATACAGATACCCGTTATCGTCAGAGATATGTGGATCTGATCATGAACGAGGAAGTGAGAGACACCTTCGTAAAGCGTTCTAAGGTCATCAGCACCATCCGCCGTTATCTGGATGGACAGGGCTTCATGGAAGTGGAGACCCCGATGCTTGTTTCCAACGCAGGCGGTGCAGCAGCAAGACCGTTTGAGACACATTTTAACGCATTAGATGAGGACTTAAAGCTTCGTATTTCCCTCGAGCTTTATTTAAAGAGACTGATCGTTGGCGGAATGGAGCGCGTTTACGAGATTGGACGTGTATTCCGTAACGAGGGTCTTGATACCAGACACAACCCAGAGTTTACCCTGATGGAGCTCTACCAGGCATACACCGATTACCACGGCATGATGGATCTGACCGAGAACCTTTACCGCTATGTGGCAAAAGAAGTGACCGGTTCTGAAGTTTTAACTTACGGTGAGCACACCATGGACCTTTCCAAGCCATTTGAGCGTATCACCATGCTGGATGCGGTTAAGAAGTATGCAAACGTAGACTTCAACGAGGTGCCGGATACCGCCGCTGCCAAGAAATTAGCAGACGAGCATCACATTGAATATGAGGATCGCCATGAAAAGGGCGATATCTTAAATCTCTTCTTCGAGGAGTATGTCGAGGAGCATTTGATCCAGCCGACCTTCGTTATGGACCATCCGATCGAGATTTCTCCGTTGAC
This sequence comes from bacterium, assembly GCA_963601305.1. Lineage (GTDB taxonomy): Bacteria > Bacillota > Clostridia > Lachnospirales > Lachnospiraceae > Roseburia. The sequence continues at coordinate 4,354 of CAVCFM010000200.1, forward strand.
GAAGAAAAAGCCGGAAGACCCGAATTATGTAGAGCGTTTTGAGTTCTTCATGAACGGCTGGGAGATGGCAAACGCTTATTCCGAGTTAAACGACCCGATTGACCAGCGCGCACGTTTCGAGGCACAGGAGAAGCTGCTGGCTGCCGGAGACGACGAGGCAAACCACACCGACGAGGACTTCTTAAATGCACTTTCCATCGGTATGCCGCCGACAGGTGGTATCGGATTCGGAATCGACCGTATGGTTATGATGATGACCAATAGCCCGGCAATCCGCGATGTGCTGCTGTTCCCGACGATGAAATCGTTAGATGGTGGAAGCAAGGAAAATAAGGCATCCAAGAGCAATACAGCAGAAACTTACGACCAACTTACGACCATTGAAGAGAAGATTGATTTCTCAAACGTAAAGATTGAGCCATTGTTTGAGGAAACAGTTGATTTTGATACATTCTCAAAATCAGATTTCAGAGCAGTTAAGGTTAAGGAATGTGTAGCAGTACCAAAGAGTAAAAAGCTTTTACAGTTTACTCTTGATGATGGTACAGGTGTAGATAGAACAATCCTTTCTGGTATTCATGCATATTATGAGCCAGAAGAATTAATTGGAAAGACACTTATTGCTATTACAAACCTTCCACCTAGAGCAATGATGGGAATTGAATCTTGTGGTATGTTACTTTCAGCAGTAAACAATCTTAAGGATTCAGAGGATGAGGAACTTCATCTTCTTATGGTTGATAACCATATTCCAGCAGG
>CAVCFM010000201.1:0-7461 GCA_963601305.1 bacterium
CGAAAAAGGATGCCGGTGAGGCATCCTTTTTAATGTGTATCAAATTCGGCTTTGGCGATACGGACAAAGTCCTGGACAAATTCTCTTGGGTCATTTTTTCTGTAGGAAATACCATATGAAATTTTTTTATGCCATGCAAATGGAACAGCAATCAGGTTGTCATTCTGTTGATACTTAAACTCGGGCATAATAGCGATACCCATATTGCAAAGAATGATCAGATGACTCATTGTAACATTCGACAAATAATGGGTAATGTTTGTGTAATACCGCTGTTCCAAAAGCATTTGCAATTCATTCATTTCCGGTGGTGCATAATTGGAATCCAGGAGTAAAAGATTTTGTTCCCGGATATCGTCTAGTGTAATCTGCGGGAGTGTTGATAATTTATTTTCACGATTCATGACGCAGACCATCTGGTAGGATTGGAGCGGAATGTATTCAAATCTTTTTTTGTCGTGTGTCATATCTGTTGTTGCAAATAAAATATCTATTTTTCCCGCCTGCATTAACATCATTTTTTCGCGGATCGGTTCCATGACAAAAGAGACGTAAATATCACTGTGGTCTTTCTTAAACGCACGTATCATAGCGGGGATAAAGGAGGTCTCGAATTCAGAGGAGCCGCAGCCAATCCGCAATTCTTGTCTGTAACCGTTTCCATATTTTTTTGCAGTTAAGACAGCGGTGGTAAAGTCAGAGGAAATTTTTTTTACAGATCCATAAAAATTTTTCCCGGCAGGGGTGAGAAAAACCTGTTTATTCATGCGCTCAAATAACGGAAATCCCAATTCGTTTTCCAACGAGGTGATGTGATGAGTAACGGTTGGCTGTGTAATGTATAGCATTTTTGCTGTTTTTGTAAAGTTGAGTGTTTCGGCGGCGTTGATAAAACATTCTATTTGTGCTTCGTTCATTTATAGACCTTCTTTCGATAGATATATTCTATTAATAATAACATATATCAATTGGATTATCTATCAAAACAGAGATAAAATAATGAAAGAAATCAGAGACAGAAGGAGGAATTAATAAATGAAGTATATTGTTACAGGCGTTGATGGAAAGCTCGGCGGAAGAGTCGCTGAAAATATGCTTTTAGAAACAGATGCCTCAAATTTAATTTTCACATGTCCCAACTTAGAGTGGCTGAACAAAGAAAAAAGAGAACGGTGGGAAAAACTTGGTGTAGCTGTCAGACAGGCAAATTATGACAGCATTCCAGAGATGACAGAAGCTTTTAAGGGCGGTGACAGAATTTATATTGTGTCAGCTGTGACGATTGGTGAAATCAGAGTGAGACAACACAAAAATGTTGTGCAGGCAGCTATCGCGGCAGGTGTTAAACATATTACTTATACATCATTTCTTGGTGCGTCTGATCCGAGATATGCACACGTATATGTGACACCAGACCACACAGCGACGGAGGCATATATTCGGGAATGTGCAGAAAAATACGGTATTAAGTACATTTTTATGCAGGATAATCTGTACCTTGAGAATTACCTTACCACCTCGGTTATGCTCGCGCTTATGTCCGATAATAAGTGGTATACGACAGCTGGTGAGGGAAAAGCGACATTTGTGCCGAAAGATGACGTTGCAAGAATGGCGACTGCACTTCTTCTTGGAAAGGGAAAAGATGGTACAACTTATAAAGCCTGCGGCTGCGAATCCTTATCACAGCGGGATCTGGCAGCGATGATCAGCAAATTATCCGGCAGGGATATCGAGTATTGTCCTGTCAGCCATGAAGAATTTTACCATTATTTGGATTCCATGCATATTCCGAGAACGGCAACAGAGGATTTTTCGTTATCTCCGGTGCCGTGGTGTGGCAATGACATGGTTACGAATGAAGCCAGTATCGCAGAAGGACTGATGGACGTACCATCTACAGATATTGAAGATGTGACTGGCAAAAAGCCATCGACTGCCGTTGAGCTTGCTAAAAATTATGCGTATATCTGGGAGAATCATGTCACGCATTGGCGGGATATTAAATAAATATACGTAAGTCAGGATTTCCTCTTTATATATCAGGGACACCCCATTTTGGAGTGTCCCATTTTTTATGCCATAGGAAATACATCTTATGGCATAAAAAAAGCTTCTAGCATATGAGAACCTGAAATTCCAGGAGAACTTTGTCGTATTTGTAAGTGGTTGGTGACATGGATGAGGTAATAACCGTAATGTCTTCGGATGCAGCTATCTGCTCTGGGAAGATCGAATATGGGTCGGAGTGGATTTCACGCAATTCCTGATAACAAAAGTAGTTTCCCTCTGGAAAGATTGTTATTGCAGGAGAATTGGAGGGTAAAACCTCAAGAAACATAGCGGAGCCGTTATAGGTGCCGTTGTGATAAGTAGAAATTATGCCATGGGGAAAGGAACCCTGCAGGTTTTCTGCCTTGGCGATATCGAATAATTTGTTCAGATTGTTTTCATAAACTTTGGCATCCATTTTCTGCTCGCAGGGAATGGTGATCACATGGCGTTCGAAAATATAGCGGGAATAGCAGCCCTCGCGCCCACTGAACGCCTTTTGTGAATTTATATGCTGAAGGGTACGGTCAATGCAGGTGATATTAGACTCAATCTTTTTAATCTTGTCAGAGGCAATTTTCTTGCCGTCTTTTAACAGCCGTTCAAATTCAAGTTGTCCCTCGGGATCAACATAGTTTTTTAAATTTTTGAGCGGAATTCCAATATCAATACACAGGATGATGGTGTCAAGGATCATCAGCTGCTCCAGGGAATAATAGCGGTAACCGCTGTCTGGATTTGTGTACGCAGGAATTAAAATGCCTAATTTTTCATAGTAGCGCAGCGACTGGATATTGATATTCCGGATTTTGGCAACCTCACCAATGGATAAAAGATTATTCATCTGGACACCTCGCTTTCTCTGTCTGTAAGTCTATCATTAATATAGTGTAAAAATAAATTTAAATCAATAAAAACTGTTGACTCTATGATTATCATATAGTTTATACTCCGTTGCAGAGCTGAAAAAAAGGTTTAAGGAGGATAAAATAATATGATATCAAAAGAAATGGAAAAAAATCCATTGGCAACAGCTCCGATTGGAAGTCTGATGATAAGATATGCGATTCCTAGTGTAGTCGCATTGGTGGTAAACGCACTGTATAACATTGTTGACCAGATATTCATAGGCTGGGGCGTCGGAACGTTGGGGAACAGTGCAACAAATGTAATTTTCCCGTTGAATATGGTCGTTCTGGCTGTGGCGCTGCTGCTTGGCGATGGTGGCGCTGCATATTTAAGTCTGGAATTGGGAAAAGAAAATAAAACAAAAGCCCAAAAAGGTGTAAATAACACACTCTCATGGCTGATTATTGCAGCAGTCATTTTTCTGGTTGTGTGTTCTGCCCTTTTAAGACCGTTGGTCGGAGTATTTGGCGCTACACCGGATAATCTGGAATATGCGCTGGCATATGGAAGGATTGTAGTGATAGGGTTTCCCTTTGTGATCATTGGAAGCGGAATGTGCTCCCTGATACGTGCAGATGGAACACCACAGCTTACAATGATTTCAATGATTGCCGGATGTCTGGCGAATGTGATATTGGATGCACTGCTTGTGCTCGGTTTTGGCTGGGGAATGGAGGGAGCAGCAATAGCCACTGTAATAGGGCAGATTTTAAGCTTTGCAATCAGCATGTGGTATATCCCGCGTTTTAAGACCGTTACGATTAACAGGACAGATATGAGACCACAGGCAGGAGAATTTAAAAAGATTGCGGGACTTGGAATTTCCAGCTTCATTTCCCAGATTGCCATTGCTGTTGTAATGACCGTGATCAATTATTATCTTGTGCGTTACGGCTCCATATCCGAATACGGGGCAGATATTCCGCTGGCGGCGTTTGGGATTGCGATGAAATTTAACACCATTCTTGTCTCACTGGCGACCGGTATTGCAACGGGAGCACAGCCAATCATCGGATACAACTATGGAAGCGGTCATTATGAGCGTGTCTGGAAAAGCTTTTCTATTGCAGCAAAAACAGCAACATTTGTGGCAGTTATTTTCTTTGTTGTATTTCAGATATTCCCGGGACAGCTTACGGCGATGTTTGGAGAGCAAGGCGAGCTTTATACAGAGTTCTCGGTTATGTCCCTAAAGATTTTTCCGTTATTATGTTTTCTGAATGGTTTTCAGATCGTGGTGGCAATTTTCTTCCAGTCAATCGGAAAACCGGTAATTTCTGGTATTATCTCACTGAGCCGGCAGATTTTATTCCTGATACCGGCAATTATGGTGCTATGCAGATATCTGGGGCTTAAGGGTGTGCTCTGGGCCGGTCCCGTGGCAGATGGCCTTGCATTTGTATTGGCGCTGATCATGATTTTATGGGAAATAAAAAAGATGGGAGGAAACGAAAGCGTATGAAGAAAATAATTACAATCGGGCGGGAACTTGGAAGTGGTGGACGCACCATTGGAAAGATGGTTGCAAATCAGTTGGGGATTCCGTATTATGACCGTGAACTGATTGATAAAGCGGCAGAGAAAGCGGGGCTGTCCACGAAATATATTGAAAATACAGAACAGAAAATTACCAACAGTTTTTTATATAATCTGGCGATGGGAACCAGTTATGGTTACGGAATCCTACAGGCAGCAAATAATCAAAGTCTGCCATTGATGGAACAGGTGTATATTGCGCAAAAACAGATTATTACGGAATGTGCCAGCCGGGGCAGCTGTGTGATCGTTGGACGATGTGCGGATGCGATACTTAATGATCAATATGATGTATTCAGAGTATTTGTTTATGCTGATATGAAAAAAAGGATGGAACGCTGCGTAAAGAAATACGGAATGTCAAAGGACACAGTCAAAAAGCAGATAAAACAGTCGGATAGGGAACGGAGCTGTCATTATAACGCATTTACGGATAAGATCTGGGGAGAGCGGCATAATTACGACTTGATGCTGGACAGTGGCGCTTTGGGTTATGCAAAGTCTGCCAATATCATCTGCTCGATAGTGCAGGATGTTTAGCAGCAGGTAAAAGGAGAAGATATTCATATATAAAAAGAATCTCCCCAGGTGTACTGGAGAGATTCTTTTTATACCACCTTCTGAATAAATAATTCAGTCTGCGTGGACAGATCGATACAGGTCGAGTCGTCGAACTGGACGATTGGTCTGGAAAGGTTGTGGCTGTTGATCATAACCACATTGCCGCTCCTGCCATCATTTAACAGGACACGGTGGTTCTGGTAGGTGGCTGCAATGTGCTGCAAAAATGCAAGAATATATTTTGGATGGTATTTCTGCAGACCGTCTCTCTCGAAATTCTCAATGACCTCAAACGGGCACAGCGGTGCGCGGTAGGAACGAGCCGTTGTCATGGCATCATAGACATCCGCAATGGATACGATCATGGCACATACATCAGTGTTCTCCTTGGTGGAACCGTCCGGGTAACCGGAGCCGTCACAGCGCTCATGATGAGAGAGCGCGGCAAGCGGAATGTGCGCATTCAGGTGCAGATCCTTGAGCAGTTCATAACCGTAGGTGGTGTGCTGTTTTACCAGGTCAAATTCCTCATCTGTATATCTTCCCGGCTTGTCCAAAATCTCCTGCGGGATTTTTAACTTGCCGATATCGTGCAGAAGACCGCACAGGGTGATCAAGTCTAACTTGGACTCGTCAAACTTCAGCCATTTGCCAAGCTGACGGCAGATGATGGAAACATTTAATGAGTGCACGTAGATGCTGTCCTTGGAGGCATGCATATTGTGCAGCATATTAAACAGGTCATATGAGGTCTTGCAGCTTCTAAAAAGCGTCTTAACACGGGAGAGCAGTTCGCTGGTGTTAAGCGGTGTACCGTCGTTGACATAAGCTTCAAAACTCTGCTTGATGGAAGCCAAAATCAAAGTGTGATCCATCTGGAAAGACTGGAACGCTTTGGATGCCTTAATCTGTCTTGAGTAGGCAGGAACTGCGGTAGGCGCCGGAGCTGACTTTGGATCTTCCTCGTCCTCGATCATGACAGAATCGATGCAGTAAAAAGAAAGGCGCATGATCATCTGACGTGTCAGAACGCTTCTCTCCTTAAAAATACATTGTCCCCCTTTGGTCAAGGCCGGCTCGGCGAGTACCATTCCCTCCTTGAGCTTGCTGATTACCATATTTTTCATAAAAACTCCTTCGTGTCTCATAAATAGACAAAATATTAATTATTATCAGTATAGATTTTTCAAAAAGGAAAGTCAATAATAACAAACGGCAATTGTACAGATAAGAGTTGCAGATAAAAGTTCATTAAAAGTTCATCAATAAAAAGGTTGACAAGTGTGAGACTAAGGTGTAAGTTAATCAGGTAGATTTGAAAATTCAATATTGTGATAATTTTCTTATTCAGAGTGATGGAGATACAAAGGATCTGTGAAGTCACGGCAACCCCGTATGGAAGGTGCCAACCTGAGCGAGCAAATGCATCATGCATTCCGAAAGTTCGAACAATAAGAGGATTTGATTATCTAGCATTTATTCATATCCACTTGTTCGCAAGTGGATTTTTTTTGTGCAATAGGAAATTTTGCGAGGTTCCTATTCCAATTCCAAATTATTTATTTAAAAGTCAAAAAAGAAAGGGAGTACATAGGATGGAAAAGAGATTATTTACATCAGAGTCTGTAACAGAAGGTCATCCGGACAAAGTCTGCGATGCGATTTCAGACGCAATTTTGGATGCGTGCATGGCGGAGGACCCGATGAGCCGTGTTGCTTGTGAGACAGCCAGCTGTACAGGATTTGTCTTAGTGACAGGAGAGATTACAACAAAAGCAAAATTAGATGTTCCGGCAATCGTGCGCAAGACAGTCAACGAGATTGGCTACAACGATGCAAAGACCGGATTTGACGGCAATACATGCGCAGTTATGGTGGCACTTGACCAGCAGTCACCGGATATTGCCATGGGTGTGGACAAAGCATTAGAGGCAAGAGAGAATAAGATGACCGATGAGCAGTTGGAGGCAATCGGTGCAGGAGACCAGGGTATGATGTTCGGTTATGCGACCAACGAGACACCGGAGCTGATGCCGTATCCGATCTCTCTTGCACACAAGCTGGCATTACAGCTGACCAAGGTGCGCAAGGATGGCACACTTACCTACTTAAGACCGGATGGCAAGACACAGGTTTCTGTAGAGTATGATGAGAACGGCAAGCCGGTTCGTCTTGAGGCTGTTGTATTGTCCACCCAGCATGACGAGGATGTGACTCAGGAGCAGATCCATGCAGATATTAAAAAGTACGTGTTTGACCCGATCCTTCCGAAGGAGTTGGTGGATGCAGACACCAAGTTCTTCATCAATCCGACCGGACGTTTCGTCATCGGTGGACCTCACGGAGACGCAGGTCTTACCGGACGTAAGATTATCGTAGATACCTACGGTGGATATGCACGTC
>CAVCFM010000202.1:0-2485 GCA_963601305.1 bacterium
TCTTAGCAGAGGCATCTGCCATCAGTCTGATCGGTGGTGTGATCGGAAATGTGCTAAGCCTGGCGGTGGCACCGATCGTGCAGTATTTTGGTGTGCGCGTGGAATTATCCGTGTCAGCATTTGTGATTGCATTGCTGTTTGCAGTGGGTACCGGAACAATCTTCGGCTTTTACCCGGCATATAAGGCATCGAAACTTGTACCAGTAGAAGCATTAGGCGCAGAATAAAAGACCGGAAGGTAGGAAGAGGCAATGTCAAAAAAGAAAATCGTAATCATGGAAATAATAGCTGTGGCGATAGCTGCGGTGGTTGCGGTGGTAGCGTTAGAGTCCAGCGCAGGAACATTTTCACAGGAAGAACAATTAGGAGACAATCAACAGGTGGTGTATGGCTATATCAGCTCCATCGAGGGAAATGAGATGACCTATATGGAACTCGACGAATCTGTGGTGACCGCATATTTAGAGCAGGCGTCATCCACAGAGGACGCTTCCTCCGATGCATCAAATGCAGATGGTGCAAAGAGCGACAGCGCAGATGGTGATACAGCAGGCGGAGCGCCGGGAGACGGCGGGGCACCGGGCGATGGAGACATGCCAAGCGGTGATATGCCAAGCGGCGATATGCCAAGTGGTGATATGCCAAGCGGTGATATGTCCGGTGGTCCGGGCGGGGAAGCAGTCGATGCGGATTCCACCGAGATGGGGGAAGCAGTTATTGCAGACTCCACCGAGATGGGAGAGGCAGGCGGTGCTTCCGAAAACAGTACAAGTGTGCAGGGAGAGTCCAAAACGATCCTGATCCCGGTTGGAGTTACCGTGCATACAAGCACAGATTCAGAGGTTACTTTTTCCCGGTTAGCTGCCGGTGATATGATTAAGATGATAGTAGAGACAAACTCTGCGGGTGAGGAGGTTGTGACAGAGATATGGATGCTTTAATGGATGTGACGATGGATGCGATGCAGGAAGATGTAAAAGTGATAAAAAAAGAATGTGCCACAGCGGCGGATGCTGTAATTTCCATGCAGAATATCAACAAATCTTACATGGTGGGAACGCAGCCGCTGCGCGTGTTAAAAGATGTGTCCCTCACGGTAAAAAAAGGGGAATATCTGGCAATCTTAGGACCGTCCGGTTCCGGAAAGAGTACACTGATGAATATCATCGGATGTATGGATGTCATGGACAGTGGCAGCTACAACCTTGACGGAGTGGAAGTGGAAAAGGCAAATGAAAAAGAGCTGACCAGGATTCGAAATGAAAAAATCGGATTTATTTTTCAGAAATATCACTTGATTTCTACTTATGATGTGTTGCAGAATATAGTTATGCCGTTACTGATGCGCGGCAAGTCGTTGAAGGAAGCGCAGGATATGTCCATGGATACCATTGAGATGTTGGGACTTTCCCAGCGTATCCGCCATAAGCCGAGCGAGCTTTCCGGTGGACAGCAGCAGCGTGTGGCAATCGCGCGTGCACTGGTAGGACAGCCTACGATCCTGCTTGCGGATGAGCCCACAGGAGCGCTGGATGTCAACAGTGGTAAGGAAGTGTTAAAGCTGTTCCAGAGCTTAAATGACATGGGCAACACCATTGTCATGATCACCCACGACTTAAATGTGGCAAAGCATGCCGGTCGAGTGGTGCGCATCGTGGACGGAGAGATTTTCGAAGACTAGATCATAAGGGGAGACTTGGGATGACAAATGAGCAGGTGCGCACATTTTTGATGGAACACGCGGAGGCAGATTATCAGGAATTTTCTGCGGGCTTGATCCCCGGTGTCGGGGAAATGTTCGGCGTGCGGATTCCGGTACTCCGCGAGCTGGCGCGTGAGATCGCGAAGGAGGATTACCGGACGTACCTTAAGAATGCGCGCGACGACTCGTTTGAGGAAGTCATGCTGCAGGGGCTTGTGATCGGATATATCCATGCCGATATCGAGGAAGTGCTGTCCTACGCAGCCGGTTTCATTCCCAAGATCAAGGACTGGTCCATCAATGATGGATTTTGTTCTACCTTTAAAATAGCGAAAAAGCACCGCGGGCGTGTGTGGGATTTTCTGATGCCGTACTGTAAAGTGCAGGAGGAATTCCCGCAGCGTGTGGTGGCGGTTATGCTGATGGATCATTTTCTGGTGGAGGAATATATTGACCGCGTTTTAGTGGTGTGGGATTCCTTGGATTACGATGGTTATTACCGGAAAATGGGTGTGGCATGGGGAGTTGCAACGGCGTATGCCAAGTTCCCGGAGCAGACACATGCATTTTTATTAAACAATCATCTGGATGATTTTACTTACAACAAGTCGATCCAGAAAATGATAGAGTCTTACCGGATTTCACCGGAGCAGAAGGACATTCTGCGCGGAATGAAGCGCAGGGCATAGAAAAAGAGGCATTTGTTTTTATTCGTATGGTAAAAACAAATGCCTCTTTTGTGATGTAGGAAATACCGTGTTCTGTGGATACGAAATATAGATG
>CAVCFM010000202.1:2495-3312 GCA_963601305.1 bacterium
AAAAAAAAAAAAAAACCGGAATATAGTATAATGATTCCATAAAAATGTAGGGGAGAGATGGGATGAGTCGGTTAATCCTGTGAAGAAGGCTTTTTAACCGGCGGTTTCTTGCGCACGACACTTAAATCCAACAATTTATTGACAGCGGTCTGAAGCTCCGGATGATTGCGGTAAGATTCGATGAGTGCACGCTCCGAAGGAGTGACATGGAAAAAGGAGTCGTCCTCCGTATATCCGAAAACAGTCAGCACATCTGTGATATTATACATTTCACAAAGGGTTAAAAGCATATCGGCACTCGGGTTTGCCTGCCCGCTCTCCCAGCCGTAGATCGTCTTGGGAGCAACCTCAAGAGAACGCTCATGAAGCATCAGGGAAACATCGTTTACCGTAAAATGATTGCGCTTTCGATATTCTTTTAAAACCCGTGGAATACATTCATTTCTCATTACTTTTACCTCGCAAGGGTATCATATATTACGGCTATTTCTGCCGTCAAAGAATTCTGTAGACCAAAGAAAACACACAAAAAAATTCTCTTAATATTAGATAACATGAATAAATAAAAGAAAATTATTCATACTATCCGTAAACTATGACAGAAATGGGAGGATTTTATGGAGATACAGGTGGGGAAGCAAAGTCTGCAGTTCGCAGAAGCTCCATACGTGATCAGCAGTGCAAGCATTGTCGGGAAAAAAGAGGGAGAAGGACCGATAGGAAGCTGCTTTGATGTGGTGGGCGAGGATGACAAATTCGGACAAAATACATGGGAAGAGGCGGAGAGCACGCTGCAAAAGGAAGCATTTACCATGGC
>CAVCFM010000203.1:0-9274 GCA_963601305.1 bacterium
TTTACCGATAACGTCAATATCATTGTCCTTTAGGGAGGCCATAAAGCCAATGCCATCCGTAATGTGTCCGGTCAGGTGTCCGTTATCATTTACAATCGTATTTACGGCTCCGCACATTTCTGCTGCCGGTGAAAGCTCGTCTAAATATTTGCCCACAAGCGTTTTGTTTGGCATTGAGACGTTGGAACCTCTCATTTTGAGTGTGCGGATGGCTTTTACGGCGTCTTCAATCTCGTCTGCACCGACCTCGAATGCGAGATAGGCGTAATCGTAGCCAAGTTTTGCAAATGCCTCATTCTGCATGGCAGGAGAGTTGGAATGGCGGATTGGGTAAGCCATAAGACCGATTAATTCTGTGTGTCCTGTAATTCTTTCTGACATGATAAATGAACTCCTTTCATTATACTATAAATAGCCCTTTTGTGTAAGTACTGTCAGGATATTGCGTCCCTCCTGTGTACCTTCTATGATCCTTCTTGCACGCTGACTGTCTCCAATGTTCATAAGTTCTACATTTTCATTGGAGAAAGCATTCAGCAGATCCTGGTAAAGCTGTCCCTGGGCTCTCATTCCAAGGCAGACAAAACCATAGTCAAATGGCAGCTCATAAGGTTCGGCATCTCCTTTTACGAGGAAGGAAGTGTCGCGTACTTCCAGGAGCGCAGTCTTGGTAAGCTGTGTTACATTATGTTTTTTCATCATTGTTTTTGTGTCATTTTTGGTAACAGGGTCAAGGTCGCGGCCAATCTGGTCCATCATTTCCACGATGGAAATATCAGCATTTCTGTCGGCGAAAAATTCCACAACATCCAGACCGACTGCACCGCCGCCTACAACGACAACTTTTTTGCCGTTAAGGTCCTGCGGAAAATCATGAATATGTTCAATCATTCCAAGAATGGAATAGATGTTATAGTCCGCGTTGTCTATGTGCTCCATCAATCCGGTGATCGGTGGGAGCAGTGGCGCAGAACCGGTGGAACTTACGATAATATCCGGATGGAACTTGCGGATATTATCCGGGGTGCCCTCTGTATTCTTGAAAATGTAGAGATTGTTAAGGTTCTCTGCACGGTGGATCAGATAGTTTGGAAAATCAGCCAGGCGTTTTTTGGCAGGGATCTTGGAAATCTGGGAAGCCAGTCCGCCAAGAGAATCTGTTTTTTCCAGGAGGAAGGTATTGCAGCCAACCTCAGCAGCTGTACAGGCAGCTTCCAATCCGGCAGTACCGCCACCGATCACAACTACATTGCAGTTCTTTTTCACATGCAGATTTTTGTAGGTGTCACCCTCAAGAACAGACGGATTTACGGTACAGCGGATTGGGCGGTTGAAACCGATTCTGTTTCCGGCACATCCGATATTGCAGGAAATACATTTGCGAATATCACACTCGCGTCCATCTGCGACTTTATTTGCCCATTCCGGATCTGCGATCAGGCCGCGGCCCATTCCGATCAGATCTGCATCGCCATCGGCAAGAATCTGTTCCGCAACCTTCGGGTCACGAATATTACCCATAGAGATACATGGTTTGTTAAATTTCTCTTTTACGGCTTTTGCCATGTAAGAACGCCATCCGTCTTTTAAGTAGTTGGCATCAATCTGGTACTGGATGGAGCCGTTGAGACCGCAGGAAACATCAAAAATGTCAACTTCATCCTGCAGGTATTCCAGATACTCGAGAGTGTCGTCAAGTGTATTGCCGCCGTCAAGCAATTCGTCAGCGCTGAGACGCAGCATGATAGGGTAGGAAGGACCGACCTGTTTTCGCACTTCTTCGAGTACCATGCGGCAGAAACGTGTTCTGTTTTCGACAGAGCCGCCAAATTCATCGGTGCGGTTGTTGGTAAGCGGAGAGAGAAACTGGCTGATCAGATAGGAATGACCGGCATGGATCTCGACAGCATCAAATCCGGCAGTCTGTGCTCTTTTGGCAGCTTCACCATATTTTTTTACGATATGATCGATTTCTTCCTTTGTCAGTGGGCGGGGGATTTCACCGCCTTCTTTGGAAGGAATGTTGGAGGCAGATACAGGCTGCATATTGGTGCGGGAAGAAATTGCCGAAGCACCTGCATGGTTGATCTGGATCGCAATACATGTTCCGTATCTGTGGATGTTTTCACAGAATTTGAACAGGCGCGGAAGGTAATTGTCGTGGTCAATACGAAGCTGTGTGGTTCCGTTAGAACCCTGTGGGGAATCTACACTGGCATTTTCCACAATGATAAGTCCGGTGCCGCCCTTGGCACGCTCTTCATAGTAGTTAATGTGCAGAAAACTCATCTCACCATTCTGTTCACCATAGTTTGTACCCATTGGCATCATGACAATGCGGTTCTTAATGGTCATATTTTTAACTGTTAATGGGGTAAAAATATGCTGGTAATCACACTTCATTTTAAAAACCTCCTAAGTATTCGTGATAGTGAATTGTTTATTTATGTTAATTATATAACAAAGTAAAAATATAAAACAATTCATAATATGTTGCGTATTATAAAAAAAATCTATAGATTAGTGAGAGGAAATTCTGTGGAATTGTATTTTTCTTAACAAAGTGATACAATAGAGCGAGACTCAAATAGTGAATATATGAGGAGGTAACAAAGATGCAGTTCAAACAGTTACAGGATGATATGATAGCAGCCATGAAGGCGCGTGATAAAGTACGTAAGGATGCAATTTCGACTCTGGTATCCGCAGCAAAAAAAGTTGCGATCGACGAGGGATGCAGAGATGACATTAAGGAAGAGTTAGTGGACCGTGTCATTTTAAAAGAGATGAAATCTGTCAAAGAACAGTTAGATACCTGCCCGGAATCCAGAGAGGATCTGCGCGCAGAATATCAGGCAAGATATGATATTTTTATGGAGTATGCACCGCAGATGATGTCCGCTGAGGAAGTCGAGGCATTTATCACAGAGAAGTTTGCGGATGTGGTAGCCGGCAAGAACAAAGGCATGATCATGAAAACGGTTATGCCGGAGCTGAAGGGAAAAGCAGAGGGCAGCGTGATCAATCAGGTAGTTGCAAAGCTTTGCCAGTCATGAACCAACGCAGGTTTATCATTACAATTATAATAATAGCGCTTGTGACAGGGGCGGTTTCCATACGCAGCGGACAGACAAAAGAAAAGCTCGTTTTTTCCGAGTCGACGGATATGGTAGCGGTGACTGTGGATGGAGCAGAACTGACTCTTGCAGATCTGGCTTTTTATATTGCTTATGAGGAAAGGCTGATGGAGCAGGAGGCGTATATTTATAATTCCAAGGATACGGGAGAGTATTGGAGAATCTACAGTAATCATATTTTTTTGCGTCAGAAAGCAAAGGATACTGCCATTAATATGGCAATCCACGATGAGATTTTTTATGAGCTTGCAGTCGCAGAAGACATTACGTTGAATGATGAGGAAGAGCAGCGGCTTTCCAATTCCGAGTATGACTTTTGGAGTGATCTGGATGAGGATGGACGCGCAGCGCTTGGCGTCAGTGAGGACGTGATCAGGGAGAGCATGCGAAAGCTTGCAGTTGCCGAGAAGTATCAGTATATTTATGCGGCGACGAACGGCGGGGATTTTGACGCGTATTCGGTGGACGGCAGCGCCTACAGCCAGTTGAAGGAGAAACATACCTGTGTCATCAACAAGAATGTGTGGAGCAGGGTGCCTTTTGGCAGCATTACCGTTGACCATTAGAAGTAAAAATAAAATAGAAGAGAAGAATAATTATGTCGATTAAAATTGGAAGAAATGATCCGTGCTGGTGCAAAAGCGGCCGGAAATACAAGGCGTGCCATCAGGCGTTTGATGAAAAAATCGCGATGTACGCAGACCGGGGACACATTGTTCCCACACACGATATCATTAAGAATGCAGAGCAGATCGAGAAGATCAAGGAGAGCTGCAAGATCAATATCGCCGTGTTAGACTATATTGAGAAAAATATTCATGAAGGAATGACAACCGCAGAGATTGATAAAATCGTCTACGACATGACGACGGACATGGGCGGTATTCCGGCACCGCTCAATTACGAGGGGTACCCGTATTCCGTGTGTACCTCCGTCAATGACCAGGTATGCCACGGATTTCCGTCCAAAGATGTCATCTTAAAGTCCGGTGATATCATCAACGTGGACTGCTCGACCATCCTGCACGGTTATTTCTCGGATTCTTCCCGTATGTTCTGCATCGGGAATGTATCACCGGAGAAGAAAAAGCTGGTGGAAGTTACCAAAGAGTGCGTGGAGCTGGGCTTAAATGAAGTAAAACCGTGGGGCTTCCTCGGCGATATGGGGCAGGCGGTTCATGACCATGCATTTGAAAACGGCTACACGGTCGTCCGTGAAATCGGCGGTCACGGCGTGGGCCTGGAATTCCATGAAGAACCCTGGGTAGGTTACAACAGCAAGCGCGGACAGGAAATGTTAATGGTTCCGGGCATGATATTTACCATTGAACCGATGGTCAATATGGGAAAAGCAGATATCTTCGTGGATGATGAGAACGACTGGGAAGTATACACAGCAGACGGCAAACCTTCCGCACAGTGGGAGATTATGGTGCTTGTCACAGAGGACGGGCATGAGGTATTGTGCTGGTAGTTATTTCACATATCGTTCAAAGAGAATTCAAGGTTTATACAATTAGTTTTCACAAATGGGAGATAGGATAAAGATGTCACAAAGGAAGTGATACACTTTTTCATAAAATTCTCCTCTTTCAAAATCCACCATTCCCCTAAATGGTGGATTTTCGTGTATTAAGAAATCTTATGTCGCGGCAAAATGCGATAGAAAATAAAAAGGAGGTTCACAGATGACAGGAGACTGGCTTTTTTTTACAGGAAAGGAAGTTACGGTGCGACAGATCGCAGACGTGTTAGGCGAATGTGAAATGGAAATCTGGGACGATGCCGGCGTGCTGGAAATACCGCTTGGAGATAAGGCATCCATGGATTTTGAGGCGGTGTCCCTTCATCCAAAGGATGAGGTGACGCGGGCATTTGCCGCGGAACATGGAACAGAGCAGGTATTTCTGGTGACATTTCCGCCGGAGTACTACGAGAGGGCGGAGGCGCTTATGAAGCGGATTCTGTCAGAATCTCCGGGGTTATTCTGCGGTGATACGGAAGACTTGCAGCCGAGACTGGAAAAATAATATTGAAACACGGCAGGAAAGCAGGTATCATGGAGATACGCGGATTATTTTGCGCGATATTCCGGTATGCTGTAATATCGTTGGGTAGAGTGAGGATACAATGAAAAGCATCTATTTGATTGGAGTTGAAGGCACGGGAAAAAGTACGGTTGCCTATGAATTGCGGAAAAAAACAGCTGCGATTTTAGTGGAGATGGATCAGGTCATCGAGGAGCAGCAGAAAAAGACAATTCCTGAGATTTTTGATGAGTTTGGCGAGGAGTATTTCCGGAATATCGAGACGGACTTACTGCTTTCTTTTGAACAGGAGGACAATCTGGTCGTCTCCTGCGGCGGTGGAAGTGTGTTGCGGGAAGCGAATACAGCATCCATGAAAAAACACGGCAAGATTGTCTGGCTGACGGCAACACCGGAGACGGTCTATGAGCGTGTCAAAAACAGCACCAACCGTCCGGTGTTAAACGGCAACATGAATGTGGAATATATACGCGAGCTGATGGAAAAAAGAAGAGCGCGCTATGAGGAGGTGGCGGACATTACCGTTTCCACAGACGAAAAGAGTGTGCAGGACATCTGTACAGAGATTTTAAAACAATTATAGGCAGGTAACGTTATGTTTGAACGGGTGGATTATGTGGTTGCGCGTATCGATGGAGATTATGCGTACCTAAAGCAGCTTGCGGATGAGAGCAGTGAGGAGAAGTGTGTGGCGAGAGCGCTGCTTCCGGAGGCGATCATGGAAGGCAGCCATTTGGCGTATGAGATGATGCAGTATACACTGCTGTGACAGAAAAGAAGGTTGGGGAGAATATGAATTTTGACTTCATAAAAGAATGTAGCATCGAGGATGAGACATTGCGAAAGATGTACGGCACCATTGTGGAACAGTTAGAGGCAGCCGAGTGGAAATATTATCGGGAGCCGCAGCAGTGCGGGATCATACTGCGGGGGACTGCGGAGCTGATATGCAGGGTATACAATTACTACTATGATGCCGGTTATCCGGAAAATGCGACGCTGGAGGAATTTTTGTGCTATACGGATGAGGATGCGCACAATGCCAGAGTGAGCTGTTTTCTTAGTGTCCTGCGCAGCGAGCAGCGGGACAGGCTCAACAAGCTGCGGGTGTATGGAGATGACTGTATTCTTGGAAAAGAAGGACCCGACCAGGGGATGACCTTCGAGGACCGCATGGCAAAAAACGCAAGGCACATGATGGAGATCATGATGGAAGTCACGAAGGATATGTGCGAGCGGATCAACAAGCGGGATGACGTTTTTGACGAATTTTTTCTGGAAGAGGGATTACCCGAGAGTTATGAGAGCGTATTTGGAGTGAAAAAAGAAGACGTGGAGCATCCGCCGGTAAAAAAGACCTGGCTGGGAAAGCTGCTTCACATTTATGACTGAAAGTAAAGATAGGATATTATATGAGAAAAACGATAACAGCAATTTATTTTGCATTGCTGAGTGTAGGGTGTGTACTTATGCTATGCTGTATTTTTACGGCGGACACAACAGTTACGGATAGACTTCAGAAGCATGGGGAGAGCGAGTTGACACCTTATGAAGTAAAGCAGGTCGATGATGATGTCAGAGAATTCTATCTGCATGTCGACGATGTCACGGACACGGGGACCTGTCTTTCGTTTTACACGAATCACGCCAATGTGTATGTCTATGAAAATGATACGCTGGTGTATTCGGTAGAGGCGACGAAGTCCATATTCGGAACCACACCGGGGGCAAGGTGGAATTACGTGGAACTGGAGTATGGAACGACCGATATTATGGTGCGCGTCGAGGCGGTATATCCTCAGGTGCGTGATTACGAGATTTCGTTTGTGGTTGGTAATTCTTACAATATGGCGCTTGACTCCATACGGAGTTCTGTCTGGGAGATTGTGGTCAGTGTCCTGGACTTGTTTGTGGGAGCCGTACTGATCGTGTACGGAGTTATGGCACGCAGACGCAAGCTGAATGTGGGTGAAGGCGTTCTGGGACTGGGCATGTTTTCACTTATGATGGGAATCTGGTCCTTCTTAGAGGCGGAGATCACATCCATTCTTGTGATGAACCGAGTGGCGGCATCTTTTTGCGGCTATACGCTGTTGATGCTGATGATCATGCCGTTTATTCTTTTTTTACAGGAATATCTCGAGGTAAAAGGAAAATTTTTTACGAGAGTGATCTGTGTGGCATCGCTGATCAATTATGTCGTGTGCACGGCGTTACATCTGACGGGCATCCGGGCTTACAGAGAGACAGTGGGCGGAACCCATATTCTGATGTTTAGCGCACTGATATTTTTGATATATGCACTGATCTGCCGGCTTAAAAATGTGGGATTTGACGAGCGTGTGAGAACGAATTTTTACGGCGTTTTGATCCTGATCATCTGCTATGTCGTGGATATGATGGCGTATTACATGGGCGCGCGCCGCACGGATGTGGTTGGAAAGCTTGGTGTGCTTCTCTATATCTGCGTGCTCGGAAAAGCGGTGGCAGCGGATGCGATGATCGCGATTGAAGAGGGACGCAAAGCGGAGATTTATAAGGAACTGGCTGTCCGTGACATGCTGACGGAACTCTATAACCGCAATGCCTACGACCGTTGGGTGGAGGCGAATCCGGCGAAGCCGGGAACTGCTGTGGTGACATTCGACTTAAATGACTTAAAGCAGTGCAACGATACCATGGGACATGCAGCAGGCGACCGCTATCTCCAGCATGCAGCGATGCTGATCATGACCGCTTTTAAACCGGAGGGAACCTGCTACCGTATCGGCGGCGATGAGTTCTGCGCGATACTGGAAAAAGCGACCGAGGAGGAGATCCGGAGCAAGATCAACGAGCTGGAACAGCTGGAATATGAGTATAATCGGAATTTTGCGGTTGCAGAATTACATATCGCCCACGGCTATGCCATGTTTGATGCAAAGGTGGATGCGAATATCGAGCATACCAGAGAGCGGGCAGATGAGCGGATGTATGCCAATAAGAGGATACTTAAGGCGAAATATTGGATGTAATTCAGACAATTTAAAACCTGGAATATGACATAATATTTTTGGACAAAGCACTGTATTGTCCTGCACTTCCACTCGGGTGTCCTACAGTGCTGACTGTTCCGTCACGGAAATTCGTCCGGGAATTTCTCGTCACGTCACAGAGGCACTGAATGGCACACCGAGCGGAATGTACAGAATATCTACGTGTTAAAAAATATTATGTCAGATTATGGATGATTTAAATTGCATGAATTGCAGGCAAGATTTTATGTAATAAATTATCGGTAATAGAATGAATGTAAAAAGGAGGCGCGAGGGCGCCTCCTTTTGCGTGAGAAAATATAGTCTGCGTGATGACGCATTTAGAAATTACCGCCGTTCCAGCCCCATGCATTGGTCGGATAGTAAGCGATGTAGATGCGGTCCGCCGGTATGCCGAGCTCTGCGGACAGTAAGGAGCAGAGTCTCGCTGTCATTTGACCTAAGCCAGCAGCGGAAGGCGTGCCGAAGGTCTTGACTTCCACATAGGCGGCATCGCTGGTGCTTCCCTGGAAAGAGAGACTGGCATTGTCCTCATAGCCGGTCATAACCCAGTTCTCACCCTTGCCGAGGCACTCTCTGGTAATGCCTGTGATCTCTTTTGTCAGCGCTTCTTTTTTGGAAGGGCTTAAAGGTACGGTTGTCTTCGTGTTGATAAATGGCATGGCAAATTCCCCCTTTTTGATGGAAATTAAATTGTCTGATAAATTCAGTATAAACGAAAAATCCCCTGCATACAACGTAAAAATGATATGTAGCCGAAATCCTGGGCACATATCAAAACTAGCATTACAGGGGATTTTTATTTGAATTCAACAATGTCATTTGGAGAGCAGTCTATAATTTTGCAAAGCTTTTCGACAGTAAGAAGGGTAATATTCTTATTCTTTTTCAAACCGTCGAGTGTTTTATTGTCTATACCAGATTTCAATAACTGATATTGGGATATATTTTTTCTAGCCATCGTCTCCCATAAAGGCTGGTAACTGATAATATTACTCAACTCCTCTTAAATTACTTACTCCAATTATATAGACATTATGATAAAATCTATATT